>NZ_NSFW01000011.1:0-255288 GCF_002294905.1 Mesorhizobium sp. WSM4308
GGGCAGTGGCCCAAGGGGCCAAGCGGCCCACAGGGCTCGCCCCCGGACCTCGAAGACATTATCCGCCGCGGCCAGGACCGGCTGCGGCGCGCTCTGCCCGGCGGCGGTGGCGCCAGTCCGGCAGTGTTCGGGCTGATTGCCGCGGTGCTGGTCGTTCTGTGGGCATTCCAGGCGGTCTACACGGTGCAGCCCGACGAGGTCGCCGTCGAATTGCGTTTCGGCAAGCCGAAGCCCGAACTCTCACAACCTGGCCTGCATTTCCATTGGTGGCCGCTTGAAACCGTCGAGACGGCCAAGATTTCCGAGCAGCTCGTCGACATTGGCGGCGGCAATACCAGCGGCAACGGCCTGATGCTGTCGGGCGACCAGAACATCGTCAACGTGCAGTTTTCGGTGGCCTACCAGGTCTCCGATCCCCGGGCCTATCTGTTCGACGTCTCGGATCCGGACGGCATGCTGCGGCAGGTTGCCGAAAGCGCCATGCGCGAAGCCGTCGGCCGCCGGCCGGCACAGGATATCTTCCGCGACGACCGCCAGGGCATAGCGGCGTCGGTGCGCGAAATCATCCAGTCGACGCTGGACGGCTACAAGGCCGGTCTCAACGTCAACGCCGTATCGATCGAGGATGCAGCGCCGCCACGCGAAGTGGCCGATGCGTTCGACGAGGTGCAGCGTGCCGAGCAGGACGAGGACAAGTTCGTCGAGCAGGCCAACCAGTATTCCAACCAGAAGCTCGGCCAGGCGCGCGGCCAGGCGGCACAGATCCGCGAAGACGCGGCCGCCTACAAGAACCGTGTGGTGCAGGAAGCCGAAGGTGAGGCCCAGCGCTTCATCTCGGTCTATGACGAGTACGCCAAGGCGCCGGATGTAACCCGCAAGCGTCTCTATCTGGAAACCATGGAGAGGGTTCTGAAGGACTCGAGCAAGGTCATCGTCGAGCAAGGCAACGGACAAGGTGTCGTGCCCTATCTGCCGTTGCCGGCATTGCAGGCGAAACCGCCGGCTCCGGCCGCGCCTGCCGCGAACACGGGAGGTACACAGTGATGGCCAACCGTCTTCCCATTTTCGTCGTCATCGCGGCGGTCGTGCTTTTCCTGATCTATTCCTCGGTCTTCGTGGTCAATGCGCGCCAGCAGGCGCTGGTGTTGAGGTTCGGCGAGATCGTCGACGTCAAGACCGAGCCCGGCATCTATTTCAAGGCGCCGTTCTCGTTCTTCGACGCCGATACGGTGCAACTGATCGAGAACAGGGTGCTGCGCTTCGACCTCGACAACATCCGCGTCCAGGTGTCGGGCGGCAAGTTCTATGAGGTCGATGCCTTCATCGCCTATCGCATCTCGGATCCGCGCGTCTTCCGTGCCGCCGTGTCCGGTCAGATCGAATTGGCCGAGGCGCGGCTGAGGACGCGTCTCGACGCTGCCTTGCGCCGCGTCTACGGCCTGCGCGACTTCGAGGCGGCACTCTCGGAACAGCGTGCCGTGATGATGCGTGAGGTGCGCGATCAACTCCGGCCCGACGCCACCTCGCTCGGCCTGCAGATCGAGGATGTCCGCATCCGCCGCACCGACCTCACGGCCGAGGTTTCACAGCAGACCTACGATCGCATGAAGGCGGAACGTCTGGCCGAGGCCGCCCGGCTCAGGGCACGCGGCAACGAGGCGGCACAGCGCATTACGGCGCGGGCCGATCGTGAAGTGGTCGAGATCGTTGCCGAAGCGCAGAAGGAATCCGAGATCCTGCGCGGCGAGGGCGAAGCCCAGCGCAGCGCTACCTTCGCGGACGCCTACAAGCGCGACCCGGCCTTCTTCGACTTCTACCGGTCGATGAATGCCTACGGCACGGCGCTGGACAACACCGGGACGACCATGGTGCTGTCGCCGAGTTCGGAGTTCTTCCGCTACTTCCGCGATCCCGATAGCAAGGAAGGGCCGGCGAAACCGGCGGCACCCGCCGCCCCGGCAACGGCGCCCGCCGCGCCGACGACACAACCCAGCACCGGCCAGAAATAGCGGGTGCAGGACTTTTTCGCGGCGATAGGCCTGGTCCTCGTCATAGAGGGCCTGGTCTATGGCGGCTTTCCCGGCTTCGCGCGGAAGCTCGCCGGCGAGGTGCTGTCGATGCCGGAGAACGCATTGCGGATCGCCGGGCTGGTCGCGATCGCCATCGGTGTCGGCATCGTCTGGCTGGTGCGGGGCGGATGAGATGGCCGTTATTCGTCCGCGGCAAAACGGAGGATTAATCCTCTGCCGATAGTCGTAGCCGCAAACGTGCCGTATTTTTTGCCAACATAGCGCAACGCGGTGTTTTCGCCGTTGCGCTTTCTCTTTCAGAAAGACCGGGAGGCTTCTCGATGACATCCACACTCCTTTTGCGCGCGGCGCGGCGGACCTTCATCGCCGGCACGGCAGCGCTGCTCGTCGGCACCGTCGCCGTCCCGTCCTTCGTGGCGCCGACCTTCGCGGCCGATGGGCCTGCTTCGGTGGCTGACCTGGCGCAGGGCGTGCTCGGCGCGGTGGTCAACATCTCGACTTCGCAGACGGTGAAGGGCACGGAGGGGCCAGGCGCGGTGCCGATGCCGCAGCTTCCCGAGGGCTCGCCGTTCCAGGATTTCTTCGACGATTTCTTCAAGAACCGCGGCGGCGACAAGGACAATAGCGCGCAGAAAGTGCAGTCGCTGGGATCCGGTTTCGTCATCGACGCCGAGCAAGGCATCGTCGTCACCAACAATCACGTGATCGCCGACGCCGACGACATCGAGGTCAACTTCTCCGATGGCGTGACGCTGAAGGCGACGCTGGTCGGTACCGACACCAAGACCGACGTCGCAGTGCTGAAGGTCGATCCGAAAGGCCACAAGCTGACCGCGGTGAAGTTCGGCGATTCCACCAAGATGCGCGTCGGCGACTGGGTGATGGCGGTCGGCAATCCGTTCGGCCTCGGCGGCACGGTGACGGTCGGCATCGTGTCGGCGCGCAACCGCGACATCAATTCCGGCCCCTATGACGATTTCATCCAGACCGACGCGGCGATCAATCGCGGCAATTCGGGCGGACCGCTGTTCAACAGCGCCGGCGAAGTCATCGGCATCAACACCGCGATCATTTCGCCGTCCGGTGGCTCGATCGGCATCGGCTTCTCCATTCCCTCGCAGCTTGCCGCGGGCGTCGTCGACCAGTTGCGCCAGTTTGGCGAGACGCGGCGCGGGTGGCTCGGCGTGCGCATCCAGCCGGTGACGGACGACATCGCCGAAAGCCTCGGCATGGCGACCGCCAAGGGCGCGCTGGTCGCCGGCGTCATCAAGGGCGGCCCGGTCGACAACGGCACCATCCAGGCCGGTGACGTCATCATCAAGTTCGACGGCAAGGACATCCATGAAATGCGCGACCTGCCGCGCGTCGTCGCCGAAAGCCCCGTCGGCAAGGCCGTCGACGTGCTGATCGTGCGCAAGGGCGTCGAGCAGACGGTGAAGGTGACGCTTGGCCGGCTCGAGGATGGCGAGAAGCTTGCCAGCGGCGAGAACGGCAACACTGACCAGGACAAGGGCAACAAGGCTCCGGCCGTTTCGACCGCCTCGGTGCTCGGCATGACCGTCGGCGAACTCAATGACGAGACGCGCAAGAAGTTCAGCATCGCCGCCGATGTCTCCGGCGTCGTCATCACCGACGTGGCCAAGGATTCGGCCGCCGCCGAACGCGGCATACAGCCGGGCGAGGTGATTACCGAGATCGCGCAGGAATCGGTCGCCACGCCCAAGGACGTCATGGACCGGATCGGCGCGCTGAAGGAGCAGGGCCGCAAGAACGCGCTCCTGATGCTGGCGTCGAAGACCGGCGAGTTGCGCTTCGTGACGATCCGGATGGATTGAGATTTCAATCCGGCGATTTTCAAAAAGGCGGATAGAGCATTTCACACGGAAACGGTGAAATGCTCTATGCTTTTGTTTTGAAGCAATTCCCAAGGGAAAGCGCTATGCGCTTTTCCCGGGAAAACCGCTTCGCACTTTTCCTGGAATTGCTCTAACCGGCCGCCTTTTTTCTTGCCTGCCAGTCCTCGCGCGAAAGCCTGTAGAGCACATGCCGCTTGAGCTTTGGATGGCTGTCGGGAATGCCGGGATGGTCGAAGTCGGCCGCCGGATCGGCTGTCATGCCGAGGCGGTTCATGACGGCGGTCGAGCGGTGGTTTCCCGCGACCGCGAAGGAGACGATCTCTTCGACGGCCAATGTTTCGAAACCGTAAGCCAGCCAGGCTTGCGACGCCTCGGTGACATAGCCCTTGCCCCAGAATTCGGGCGCCAGCCGCCAGCCGATCTCGATGGTGCCGGCGGGCAGGACGTCGATATCCTCTGTTCCAGACAGGCCGACAAAACCGATGCACTCGCCCGTGGCGGCAATCTCGGCCGCGGCGAAGCCATAGCCGTCCTCATCGATCCATGCGCGGACCTCGTCCATCTTGGCGTCCGCGGCGGCACGGTCACGACGGAACGGGAAGAATTCCATGACGCGCTCGTCGGAATTGATGCGATGGAAGAGCTCGCGGTCACGCTCTTCCCAATTGCGCAGGATGAGGCGTTCGGTGCGCATGGGTTTCATTGGACGAACTCTTCCTGGCGATAGCCCTGCAGATAGAGCAATGCGGTGAGGTCGCCATGGTCGATGCGAACCTTGGCCTGCGCCGCCACGGTCGGCTTGGCATGCAGCGCGACGCCGGTGCCGGCGAGGCGGATCATGTCGAGGTCGTTGGCGCCATCGCCGACGGCGATGGCGTCGGCCGGCGTCAGGCCAAGGCGTGCGGATATTTCGAGCAGCGCGTCGGCCTTGGCAGCGCGGCCGAGGATCGGCTCGCCGACCAGGCCAGTAAAGCGCCCATCCTGTTCGAGCAGGCGGTTGGCGCGGTTCTCCTGAAAGCCGAGCATGGCCGCGATGCGGGTCGTGAACACTTCGAAGCCGCCCGAGACGAGCGCCGCCCAGGCGCCATTAGCAAGCATGGTCTGCACCAGCGCGCGGCCGCCCGAGGCCAATGTCAGCCGATTGGCGACGATGCGGTCGACGATGGCGGCTTCGAGCCCCTTCAACAGCGCGACGCGTTCGCGCAGGGCCGGCTCGAAGGCGATCTCGCCGTTCATCGATCGCGCGGTGATCGCCGCGACGTGCTCCTTGAGGCCGATCTCGTCGGCCAACTCGTCGATGCACTCCTGGTCGATCATGGTCGAATCCATGTCGGCGATGAGGATTTTCTTGCGGCGCGTTTCGGCCTGTTGGACAATCACGTCGACCGGTTCCGCGGCCAATGCGGCACGCAGGGCAGCCGTGGTATTGGCGGTGTCGGCCGCTTGCGGCAGGGCTAGATCGCAGGCAATGCCTTCGGCCAGCCAGACGACAGTGCTTGCGCCCACCGACCGCGAGGCCATATTCGCAAGCGACGGCGATACTGCGCGGTCAGCGGGACGGGAAACAAGCGTGGCAATGAGCGGCATAGAGGATTCCGGCACGGATGCGGGCGAAGGTCGCGTGAAGAACGTGATCCTGATAGCCGGGCCGACCGCCAGCGGCAAGTCGGCATTGGCGCTCGACCTGGCCGAACGCGCAGGCGGCGTCATCGTCAACACCGATTCCATGCAAGGCTATTCGGTGCTCGACGTGCTGACCGCCCGCCCGGAGCCGGGCGACCTCGCGCGCGTGCCGCATTTTCTCTACGGCCACGTCCATCCCGCGACCGCCTATTCGACGGGCGCGTGGCTGCGCGACGTGATGAAACTCATCGACGATGGCGAACTGTCGCGGCGGCCGGTCTTCGTCGGCGGCACCGGCCTCTATTTTCGCGCGCTGGCCGAGGGTATTTCGGAAATGCCTGACATTCCGCCGCGCATCCGCGACCGCTGGCGCTACGAGTTGAAGGAACAAGGCGCGGTCAAGCTGCACGGCCTGCTGCTGCGCGAGGATTCGAGAGCCGCCATGCAGCTCAAGCCAACCGACAGCCAGCGCATCGTGCGGGCGCTCGAAGTGCTCGACGCCTCCGGCCGATCGATCCTGGAATGGCAGGCCGAGCGCGGCCGGCCGCTCATCGACAGGCAGACGGCGCGTTTCCTGGTCATCGAGCCGGATCGGGCCGCGCTGGTCGATCGCATCGAGAGGCGCTTCGACCAGATGCTAGACAAGGGCGCGCTGGAGGAAGTCAGGCAGCTTGCGGCCCTTCGCCTTGATCCGGATCTGCCGGCAATGAAGGCGATCGGCGTTCGCGACCTGCAGGCGGCGATGGCTGGAGAGTTGAGCTTTGCCGAAGCAATCGAGCGCGCCAAGATTGCAACCCGGCAATACGCCAAGCGGCAGGCGACCTGGTTTCGCCACCAGCTGGGGCCCGAATGGCAGAGATTGCACCCCGGTGACAATCTCGAAACCACGATCCAAACACTTGTTGCTAATGCAACCTAAAAAGTCGACCATGACGGAAGGGTTCGCGCCGAAGTTGCCGGGATTAACGCTCCGTAAGGCGGTCCGTGCCATAAGGTCGATGGGCACTTTTCCATTGGGGAGCAGATGCGTTTCCATAAGGCGGAATCCGCTTTTTTCGTCTTTATTTTCGTGATCCTGGCCGCTGGCCTGGTGACGCTGCACGCCTATGGGCTCTTGCAATCCTTCGCCACGGAACTCCATGCGCAGTCGGGCCAGGACAAGGTCATCTACCTCAACAAGCTGTTGTTCGCGACCGGCGTGCTGCTTGCGACCGCGCTGTTTTTCGGCATCTTCTTCATCTATCCGCTGATCCGCAAACAGGCGACGGAAGAAGGCAAGCTGCGCGCCATGACGGTTTCGCTCAGCGCTCGCTCCGAAACGCTCGAGCACGCCGCGCTGACGGACAGCCTGACCGGCATGCAGAACCGACGCTATTTCGACGATGCGCTTAAGGAATATCTCGAGGAGTTCCGCCGCATCGAAAAGCCGGTCGGGCTGATGATCCTCGATCTCGACCATTTCAAGCAGGTCAACGACACGCACGGCCACGATGTCGGCGACGAGGTCCTCAGGGCCGTCGCCAGTTGCCTCAAGGACATGACACGTTTCCACGACGTGGTGGCACGGCTGGGCGGCGAGGAGTTTGCCGTGGTCACGCCCAACATGGAGGCGGAGTTGCTGGCCAAGTTCGCCGAGCGCATCCGCAAGGCGGTAGCCAACATGTCGATCCTTTCGGGCAACGTCCGGCTCAAGATCACCACCAGCGTCGGCCTTGCCGTCTGGGACCGCAAGGAAACGGCCGAGGAGTTCTACCGCCGCGCCGACCGCCAGCTCTATGAGGCGAAGAGGCAGGGCCGCAACCGCGTCTGCGCCTAAAAACCCGAAGAAGAATTCATGAGGCCGGTTGCCTGACGCGGCTTTCTCGACTTCCGGTGCTCACGGACTGAGTGTCCGCTCCGCTCCGGCTTCTCGAAAACCGCGCCATTCAATCCGGCCTGATGAATTCCCTTTCGGGATTTACCCAAGCTGGTTCGACGTCGAGCCTTTCGAAGCTGGTGCCGCTCTTCGTCAGAAAGTTGCAGGCTCAGTCGTTCTGGGGGCGCAGGCCGAAGGTGGCGGGCTTCAGGCCGTAGCGCATGTCGAAATCGTCGTCCGCTTGCGCGCGGCCGGTTGCCGGCTTGCGGTAATCGGGATCGCCGGCCTGGCGGCCGGAATCGACCACTTCGGCGAAGGCCATCGCCTGCGGCGTCGGTTTCGGCACGTTGCGCAGCCGCTCGACGATCGCCACCAGGTCGACATCATCGCCGGCCTTTGGCGACTCGATCTGTTCGCGCTTGGCCGCGCCGGGAAGCAGGTGGCTGGGCAGTCTTTCGAATTTCAGCCGCATGGTCGTCGCCACGCCTTCGCCGAAGGCGATGGCCTCGCGCTGTCCCATGGACGACAGGAAGGCAAGCGTGGAGGCGGAGGAGTCGGCGATGGCCGAGCGGATGATCGCCTGGTCCTGCTCGTTGGCGAGCCGCATGGCGAAGAAGGTCGAACATTGCGACAGGATGGTCGGGTCAAGCTCGCCGGGGCGCTGGGTGACGACGCCGAGATAGCAGCCATATTTGCGGCCTTCCTTGGCGATGCGCGACAGCGCGTGCCTGGTCGGCGCGAAGCCGAGACGCGGATCGGCCGGCATATAGCGATGCGCTTCCTCGCACAGCAATAGCAGCTGCAGCTTGCCCTCGCTCCACAGAGCGAGGTCGAAGGCCAGGCGCGCCAGCACCGAACAGACGGAGTTGACCACTTCGGAAGGCATGCCGGCCATCTCGAAGCAGGTCACCGGCCGGCCGTGATGCGGCACGCGGAAGATGTTGCCGATCGTCTCGTGGATGGTGTCCTCGATCAGGCGCGAACTGAACATGAAGCGATAGCGCGGATCGGCGGACGCCGATTCGATGCGCGTCTTCAGCGATTTGAGCGTCGGGCGCTCGTTCTTGCTTTCGAGCATGCCCATGCGCTCGTCGATCTGCTTGAGCAGATCGGCGATGCGGTAAGGCACCGGCGTATCGGCGGTCAGGGCATCGTTGCCGCGCCTGATATAGGCGCCTGAATTCGGGTTGCGGTAGAGGCCCTTGGCCAGCGGAATGAGGTCGCGCAGCGCGTCGATCTCTTCCGGCACCGTTTCACGGCCGCGAAACAACACCTCGGCGAATTCCTCGAGCCTGAACATCCAGAACGGCAGGTCGAGCGTCTTGGAATCGACCTTGACGCAATATTCCGGCAGCGACGCCGCGAATTCATTGTGCGGGTCGAGGATCAGGATGCGCAGATCAGGCCGCGCTGCGATCGATTTGCGCAGCAGCAGCGAGACGGCGGTGGACTTGCCGACGCCGGTGGTGCCGACAATGGCGAAATGGCGCGCCAGCGTGTCGTCGATGGCGATGTTGGCGGCGATCGCCTCGTCCTGCGACAGCGAACCGATGGTGATGGAATGGCGGCCGGCGAGATCGTAGACGGCCTGCAGGTCGCGGCTGCGGATGCGGTGCGCGATCGCGCCGATATGCGGATAGGCGGTGATGCCGCGGTCGAAGACCGGCTTGGCGCCGGGCTCGGCACCATCGCGCACTTCGCCGATCAGCTCGATGCTGACCTCGATGGCGTTCTGGCCTTCATTGCTCCAGGCGCGGTCCGACTTGCCGATGCCATAGACCAGGCCAACGGTTCGCGTCGTGCCCAAATTGATGGAGATCATCTTGCCGACCGTCCAAAGGCCGGTCACCGCGCCGTCGACGTCATCGGCATAGGCGGCGATCGTGGCGCGCGCGCCGTCGCATTGCACGACATTGCCCAGAATGCGCCGGTCGTTCTGCTCTGCGTTGCGGCGCTCCTGCGATGTCGGTTCTCCGACGGAAGCTTCGCGTTCGACATACATGGACAGGCCAATCCCCATTTCCCTTGACATCAGACCCTACCGGAATGGGGTTAAGGCCGGATGAGGTCGGATGGTGTAGAGAGGATTAAGCGCCTGGCGAAAATTGTCGCGAAACGGCTCTTCACCAATCCTTGTCTTTCGCTATGATGGACGAATGGATGATATAGCGAACGATATTTCTTCGACCATCGGCAGGCGGATCCATGCCGAGAGGGTCATGCGGGACTGGTCGCTGGCCGAGCTTGCCGAGCGGTCCGGTGTTTCCAAGGCGATGCTGAGCACGATCGAGCGCGGCATGACCAGCCCGACGGCGGCCCTTCTGGTGCGCATCGCGGCGGCTTTCGGCATGACGCTGTCGACCCTCATCGCGCGCGCGGAATTGCAAGGCGGCGGGTTGCTGCGCGAGGCCGATCAGCCGGTGTGGCGCGATCCCGATACAGGCTATGTCAGGCGGCATCTGTCACCGGCCGGCGACATGCCGCTCGAACTGATCAAGGTGCATCTGCCGCCTGGCGCCAGGGTCAGTCTGCCGGCGGCTTCCTACGCCTTCATCAAGCAGCAGATCTGGCTGATTTCCGGACGGCTCGAATTCACCGAGGGCGATGTGGTGCACAAGCTCGAACCCGGCGACTGCCTGGCGCTCGGCGCGCCGTCGGACTGCACCTTTCATGCCCTGGAGGCGGGCGCCGACTATCTCGTCGCGCTGGTCAGGGGCTGAGATCATGGCGAGACGGCCAAAGCGCTCCCACAACGGGGGGCCGCCTCTTGATGAGTATAAGGGGCCGCCCTGGGGCAAGGGCGATCCCTACATTTTCCTGGCCTGGCAGGCCGCGCACGCCAAGGCATGGAAGGCGCCGAGCCGTGAAGTCATGCTGATGCGCATGGACAAGGCCGAGCGGCTGGGCCTGACCTATGAGGAATACACGCTCGAGATCCTCGAGCGTGGACGGCATCTCCGGGAAGAAGACACCGAGCGCATCAGCGCCATCAAGGCCGCGCGCAAGCGGCGCCGCGTGCGCCGTCTCGATTGACGCCGGCATGGCGGGTTGGCCGGCACGCTGATTTGCTGGAAGCGTGTCGGCGCCACATCGCGCCAGACAGTGCCGGTCACGCCGGGGCCTTTCTGGACCGGTGCCCCAGCAGCCACTGGCGGAATTCCTGTTCGGCACTGGTCAGGCGCGCGGTCGATGCGCTGGTCAGAAAATGACCTGAGCTGCTGGAGAGCTCGAAATCGGAAAGCGGCACCAGGCTCCTGTTCCTGAGCGCTGCGTCGACAAGCGGCCGCGACCCCAGCAGCACGCCGGCGCCGGCGCTCGCCGCTTCCATCGCCGCGACGAAACTGTCGAAGCGATGCGATCGCTGGGGGTGGCCGGCCAGTCCAGCAGCCGTGAACCATTCCGCCCACATTTCGCGCGCGCCAGCGACCAGAAGCAGCGGCAGAGCTGTCCAGTCGGCGCCACCTGCGAGGGTCGGACTTGCCACCGGCACAAGCCGCTCGGCAGTCAGCCTGTCGGCCTCGCGTCCGGGAAAGGAGCCGTTGCCGAAACGGATGTCGAGCGCGGAGCCCGGCAAATCATAGTCGGTTGGCCGATGGATCGTCACCAGATCCAGCTGGATGCGCGGCAGCGCCTGGGCGAGATCGGGCAGCGCCGGGACCAGTATCAGCAAGGCGAAGGAGATCGGCACCCTGATCGAGACGGTCTGGACAGCGCGCGGCTCGAACAGTTCCGTCGTGCTGCTGGAGATGGTGGCGAAGGCCGACTGGATGTGCGGCAGATAGGCGGCGCCCTCCGGCGATAGCGCGACGCCGCGCGCCAGCCGCGAGAACAGGCGCGCCTTCAACCGCTCCTCGAGAAGGCGGATATGTTGGCTGACGGCCGCCTGGGTCAGGCCGAGTTCGGCCGCGGCCGCCGTGAAGTTCGACAGCCGCGCCGCGGCCTCGAAACTGCGCAGCCAGTCGAGGGGAGGGAGAGGGGGAATGGGTTTCCGAGGCATTATAAATTTGTGGCCTTTGACCGAAAAATGATAATTTGAGTTATGCCTTTCTTATGGCCAACATGCAATCGAAACCCTGCGGACCGGGCCGCGGGGCGTAGAGGACAGGAACGGATCCATGCTCACCCACGCGCTGATTGGCGACGAAGGCAGAACGATCGAACTTGGCTGGCAGGGTGGGAGGCGCACCCGCTTTCACGCCATGTGGCTGCGCGACAATGCGCTCGACGACAAGACGCGCAGCGCCGGCAATGGCCAGCGGCTGATCACCATCCTCGACATTCCAGCCGAGACGAGGATTGGGGCTGCCGCGATCAAGGGCGGCGCGCTGGAAATCAGCTTCGTGCCGGAAGGAAAAACGGTCAGCTTTCCCGCTCAATGGTTGAGCGCCAACGCCTATGATCGCGACGAGCTTCGCGAACCCGGCTGGACGGGCGATATCATCCAGCGCTGGACCAAGGCGACGATGCAGAATTCGGTGCCGCGCGCCAGCTACAAGGCGGCCTTTCACGGCCGCAGCATCCTGCGCGAATGGCTTTCGGCGGTGAGGACCTACGGCTTTGCGGTGATGGACGGACTGCCGGCGGAGTCCGGGGCGCTGTGCAAGGTCTCCGACCTGTTCGGCTATATCAGGGAGACCAATTACGGCCGCTGGTTCGAAGTGCGCGCCGAGGTCAATCCGAACAATCTCGCCTACACCAATCTCGGTCTCCAGGCGCACACCGACAATCCCTATCGAGATCCGGTTCCGACGCTGCAGATCCTGGCCTGTGTCGAGAATACGGTGGAGGGTGGTGAGTCCAGCGTCGTAGACGGCTTTGCCGTTGCGGCCGCGCTGCAGGCGGAAAACCCTGAGGGCTTCCGGCTGCTGAGTTCCTGTCCGGCGCGCTTCGAATATGCCGGCTCGTCCGGCGTGCGGCTGCAGGCGAAGCGGCCGATGATCGAACTCGGACCGGATGGCGAGCTGATCTGCATCCGCTTCAACAACCGTTCGCTGGCGCCTGTGGTCGACGTGCCGTTCGCCGATATGGACGCCTACTATGCCGCCTATCGCCGGTTCGCGGAGCTGATCGAGGATCCCGCCTTCGAAGTGACGTTCAAGCTTCAGCCTGGCCAAGCCTTCATCGTCGACAACACGCGCGTCATGCATGCCCGCAAGGCGTTTTCGGGCACCGGCAAGCGCTGGCTGCAGGGCTGCTACGCCGACAAGGACGGCCTGTTGTCGACGCTTGCGGCGATCGAGCACAGCTTCAAGGAGGCCGCCGAATGAGCGGCCAGGATTTGAACGCGGACAATATCGTCGAGTTTATTGCCGACATTTTCGAGCGCCGGGGCGCGGAATCCTATCTCGGCGAGCCCGTCACCATGTCCGAGCACATGCTGCAGGGGGCCTGGCTGGCGGAGCAGGATGGTGCGCCCGAAGTGCTGGTGGCGGCGGCGCTGCTGCACGACATCGGCCACTACACCAGCGAGTTCGGCACTTATTCGCCCGACGATGTCGAGGACAAGCATCATGACGAGGCCGGCGGGGAGGTGCTGGCGCCGTTCTTTCCGCCGATCATCGTCGAATGCGTGAGGCTGCATGTCGCGGCCAAGCGCTATCTCTGCGCCACCGACCCGGCCTATTTCTCCAGGCTGTCGCCGGCTTCGGTCCATACGCTGTCGCTGCAGGGCGGACCGATGAGCGCCGACGAGGTGGCCGAGTTCCGCAAGAACCCGTTCCACGAGGAAGCGGTGCGGGTCCGTATCTGGGACGAGGGCGGCAAGGTCGCCAACATGAAGACGCGGGCGCTTCGCGACTACGTGCCGCTGCTGCAGCGTGTCGTGCACGAATTCAGCAACCGCGCCTGACGGCGGATCATCACCGGAGGGGACAGCCATGTTACTGCTTCGACGGGCAAGGGGCGGTGACGCCACATAGGCCTGAAAATTGCCGGGAGCGCTGGCGTGTTGAAGGCGTCCCCCGGTGCAGCTCAGTGCCGCTGTTGGCAAGCTTGGTCTTCTCGATCCGGCGAGCCGGTCCGAAACGCTCGGCGTCACAGACATTCCGCGCGCATAGCGATGCATTCTGGAGGCGCGGCATTTGCCGCACCTCCCTGCGGCCCGGCTACAGCTGGCCACCCGGCCTTCTATCCCTTGTGGTGCACCGTCTGCAGCCCATAGACCGGCGTCGGCAGGCCGGCATGCCGGGCCTTCAATTGCAACGACAGGAACTGCGAATAATGGCGCGACTGGTGCAGATTGCCGCCGTGGAACCATAGCGCTTCCTGCTGCGTCGGCTTCCACATGTTGCGCAATTCGCCTTCCCAGGGGCCTGGATCCTTGGTGGTGTTGGAGCCGAGGCCCCAGCATTTGCCGACCTTGTCGGCGGTTTCGCGCGAGATCAGATCGGCGGCCCAGCCGTTCATCGAGCCGTAGCCGGTGGCGTAGACGATGAGGTCCGCAGGCAGTTCCGATCCGTCACTCAGCACAACCGAATGTGGCCTGATCTCTTCGACGTCGACGCCGCTCCTCAGCTTGATCGAACCATCGATGATCAACTGGGAGGCGCCGACGTCGATGTAATAGCCGGAGCCGCGCCTGAGGTACTTCATGAACAGGCCGGATTCGTCGTCGCCCCAGTCGAGCATGAAACCGGCCTTCTCCAGCCCTTTGTAGAACGCCGCGTCGCGTTTCTTCATCTCGGCATAGGCCGGGATCTGGAACTCGTGCAGGATCTTGTAGGGCAGCGAAGCAAAGATAAGATCGGCCTTGGCCGTGGTGATGCCATTCTGCAGCGCCTGCTCCGAATAGAGCGAACCCAGTCCGATCTCCATCAGCGTGTCGGATCTGCAGATATGGGTGCTCGAGCGTTGCACCATGGTGACGTCGGCGCCGGCTTCCCAAAGGGCCGCCGCGATGTCATGAGCGGAATTGTTGGAGCCGATGACAACGGCTCTTTTCCCGGCATAGCCATCGGGGCCAGGGTGCTTCGAGGAGTGATGCTGATCGCCCTTGAAACTCTCCATGCCCTTGAATTTTGGCAGATTGGCCTTGCCTGACTGTCCGGTGGCCAGAACCAATTGCTTGGGCTTCAAGGTGATGTCCTTGCCGTCGCGGCGGACGACGACGGTCCACTCCTTCTTCTCGTCGTCATAGGAGGCGCTCCTGGCCTCGGTCGACGACCAGTAGTTCAGCTCCATCACCTTGGTGTACATTTCCAGCCAGTCGCCGATCTTGTCCTTCGGCGAGAAGACCGGCCAGTTCTTCGGGAAATCGATATAGGGCAGATGGTCGTACCAGACCGGATCGTGCAGGCAGAGCGACTTGTAGCGCTTGCGCCAGCTGTCTCCGGCCCGTTCGTTCTTCTCGACGATGATGGTCGGCACGCCGAGTTGGCGCAGCCTTGCGCCGAGCGCAATCCCGCCCTGGCCGCCGCCTATGATGAGCGTATAGGGCTGCGTCTTGAAGCCGAGCTCGGCGGCTTCCTTCTCACGTTCTTCCTTCCATGTCGGACGGTTCTTGCCCGAGCCATGCTTGGCGCCCATCGGCCGCGCGAAGCCGGCCGGTTCCTCGTGGCCTTTCAATTCGACCATGGTGGTCAGCAGCGTCCAGATCTTGCCGTCCTTCAGCCTGATGTGGCCAAAGCCGCGCGCCACTTCGGTCTCGAAACTGATCCAGCCCTCGATCAGCCCGCCGCTCTCGGTCGCGTCCTCGCCCTTGGCGAGTGCCCAATGCGACGGCTTTGTCTTCGACAGCTGGCTCTTCAGCATGTCGCGGATCTGGTCCTTGCCCTCCATGGTCTTGATGTTCCAAGTGAAGGTGACGAGGTCGCGCCAGTAGCAATCCTCCTGGAAGCAACCGACAGCCCTGTCGATGTCATTGGCGGCGAGGGCTCCGCCGAATTGGTCGAGCAGGTCGGACAGTTTCTTGCTTGGGGCCTTGTCGAGCATAAGTTTTCCTCCGTGAAATCCAGGCCGTCATGGTGGCTCCTCCCGACTTGCAAGCCGGACGATGAAGTATCGGCAGAGAGGACGGCCTTCGTCACGCCCCACCATAGTTTCGCGTGGCTTCAAGGACTTATCTGGAGAGAGCGGTTTCCGAGCCGGATTGGAGCGCTCTTGCGAAGGGCGATGGTGGCGGTGTCGGCACGATGCGGCGCCCATCGCGAAATCGTGACGGGCCATTTGTCGAATTGGAAAGCGCCTTGATCGCCGGCGCGATTTTTGCCGTTGAGATTTTTGCCGTTGACAGGGCGCCTTGCCGGCCCGTAGTGTCCGCGACCATGAAAAAGGCACTCATTCTCGTAGGAAGGCGCGTGGGCAAGGCGGTGTAACCGCCGGGCGAAAACCTCCCATGCGCAACACACAGGCTCCCTCGGGGGCCTTTTTTATTGCCTGAAACACGACTAAACGACCGACAACACCCAAGTGGCAACGCCCAAGCGGCGACAGTACGGGACCAGACCGATGAGCAACGGACAGAGTGAGCGGCGCGAGATGACGGGCGCCGAAATGGTGGTGCAGGCGCTGAAGGACAATGGCGTCAAGCATGTCTTCGGTTATCCCGGCGGCGCGGTTCTCCCGATCTATGACGAGATCTTCCAGCAGGACGAGGTCGAGCACATTCTCGTGCGGCACGAGCAAGGTGCCGGCCACGCGGCCGAAGGCTATGCGCGCTCGACCGGCAAGGCCGGCGTCATGCTGGTGACATCGGGCCCCGGCGCCACCAATGCGGTGACGCCGCTGCAGGATGCGCTGATGGATTCGATCCCGCTGGTCTGCCTGACGGGCCAGGTGCCGACCTCTCTTATCGGCTCCGACGCGTTTCAGGAATGCGATACGGTCGGCATTACGCGGCCCTGCACCAAGCACAACTGGCTGGTGAAGGACGTCAACGAGCTCGCCGCGACCATCCATGAGGCTTTCCACGTCGCCACCACGGGTCGTCCCGGTCCGGTTGTGGTCGACATCCCCAAGGACGTGCAGTTCGC
The DNA here is from genome assembly GCF_002294905.1 of Mesorhizobium sp. WSM4308. NCBI lineage: Bacteria > Pseudomonadati > Pseudomonadota > Alphaproteobacteria > Hyphomicrobiales > Phyllobacteriaceae > Mesorhizobium > Mesorhizobium sp. WSM4308. The sequence continues at coordinate 16,334 of NZ_NSFW01000011.1, forward strand.
CAAGGGGTTTTACGTCTCGCCGCAGATCGCGCCGCGCACCAGCTACCAGCCGAAGGTCCAGGGCGATCTGGAGAAGATCAAGGCCGCGGTCGAACTGATGGCCACCGCCAAGAAGCCGATCATTTATTCGGGCGGCGGTGTGATCAATTCCGGTCCGGAAGCGAGCCATTTGCTGCGCGAACTGGTCGACCTCACCGGTTTCCCGATCACCTCGACGCTGATGGGGCTCGGCGCCTATCCGGCGTCGGGAAAGAACTGGGTCGGCATGCTCGGCATGCATGGCACCTACGAGGCCAACATGGCCATGCATGACTGCGACGTGATGATCTGCATCGGCGCGCGCTTCGACGACCGCATCACCGGCCGGCTCAATGCGTTCTCGCCGCACTCGAAGAAGATCCACATCGACATCGACCCGTCCTCGATCAACAAGAACGTGCACACCGAGGTTCCGATCATCGGCGATGTCGGCCGGGTGCTGGAGGATATGGTGCGGCTGTGGCGGGCAACCGCCAAGGCCGACAAGAAGGCGCTCTACCCCTGGTGGGAGCAGATCGCCAAATGGCGTGCGCGCGATTCACTCGCCTTCAAGATGAACAACGACGTGATCATGCCGCAATACGCCATCCAGCGGCTCTACGAACTGACCAAGGACAAGGACACCTACATCACCACCGAGGTCGGCCAGCACCAGATGTGGGCGGCGCAGCATTATCATTTCGAAAAGCCGAACCGCTGGATGACGTCAGGCGGTTTGGGCACGATGGGCTATGGCCTGCCGGCGGCGCTCGGCGTGCAGATCGCGCATCCCGATGCGCTGGTCATCGACATTGCCGGCGACGCCTCGGTGCAGATGACGATGCAGGAAATGAGCGCGGCGGTGCAGTACAAGGCGCCGATCAAGATCTTCATCCTCAACAACCAGTATATGGGCATGGTGCGGCAATGGCAGCAGCTCTTGCACGGCAACCGGCTGTCGCATTCCTACACCGAGGCGATGCCTGACTTCGTCAAGCTGGCGGAGGCCTATGGCGGCCATGGCATACGTTGTGAGAAGCCGGACGAACTGGACGACGCCATCACCGAGATGATCTCGGTCCGCAAGCCCGTGCTGTTCGACTGCCGCGTGGCGAACCTCGCCAACTGCTTTCCGATGATCCCGTCGGGCAAGGCGCACAACGAGATGCTGTTGCCGGACGAGGCCACCGACGAGGCCGTGGCCAATGCCATCGACGCCAAGGGCAGGGAGCTGGTGTAATCGACGGGCCGAGGCAGGGCTTGTCGAAAGAAGCCGTGCGCAAACAAACAATCAGACCAAGAATTCGAGATCCATGCCATGAACGCACAGCACCTTCAACCGACCGGCTCCGCCTATTTCATCGCCAAGGAAACGGAGCGGCCGGAGAATCACACGCTCTCCGTGCTGGTCGACAACGAACCGGGCGTGCTTGCCCGGGTCATCGGCCTGTTCTCCGGGCGCGGCTACAACATCGAGAGCCTGACCGTTTCCGAGACAGAGCACGAAAAGCACCTGTCGCGCATCACCATCGTGACGCGCGGCACGCCGCATGTGATGGAGCAGATCAAGCACCAGCTCGAGCGCATCGTGCCGGTGCATCGCGTGGTCGACCTTACCGTGCGCTCGCACGAGCTTGGCCAGGAGCGGCCGCTGGAGCGTGAACTGGCGCTGGTCAAGGTGGCCGGCACCGGCGAGACCCGCGTCGAGGCGTTGCGCCTGGCGGATGCTTTTCGTGCTTCGGTCATCGACGCCAACACCGAGCATTTCATTTTCGAGATCACCGGCAAGGGCTCGAAGCTCGACCAGTTCATCGCCATCATGAAGCCGCTTGGCCTGGTCGAAATCTGCCGCACCGGCGTGGCGGCCATGAACCGCGGCCCGCAGGGCATGTAGACACGCCACCGCGCAAGGAATCCGTCGCTACAACGCCTGGTTCGATCGGTGGCCGGGCGCTGGCCTTTGTGCGGCCAGCAAAATAGAGACAATAATGCTGACATATCTGGGGGGATAACATGTCATTCGACGCATTCCTCGCACTGCTCATCTATGCCTTCGTGACCTCGATCACGCCGGGGCCCAACAACCTCATGCTGCTGGCATCGGGGGTGAATTTCGGCATTACCAGAACCGTTCCGCACATGCTTGGCATCAGCATGGGCTTCCTGGTGCTGCTGCTTGCCGTCGGCCTTGGCCTTGGCGCTGTGTTGACGGCGTTTCCGGCGCTGCACACTGGATTGAAGATCGCCGGGGGCGGCTATCTGCTCTATCTCGCCTGGAAGATCGCCATGTCGCGCTCGCTGACCGGCAAGGGTGACACGAAAGGGCGGCCCATGCGCTTCATCGATGCGGCTGCATTCCAGTGGGTCAATCCGAAAGCCTGGGTGATGGCGATCACCGCCATGGCTGTCTATGCCAATGCCGAGCACCCGTTCCTGTCAGTGGTGTTGATCTCGATCGCCTTCACCATCGTCAACCTGCCGAGCGTTTCGGTTTGGGCGGGATTCGGCACGGCACTGCGGGGCTTTCTGTCGGATCCGGTGCGACTGAAATGGTTCAACATCGCCATGGGCGTGCTCTTGGCGGCCACGCTTTGGCCGATGCTGAAATAGGGTTCCCCGAAGGTTCGATGGGCGTCGGCTCGCGGCGATAGCGGCGCTGCCTACCGATTGTGCAGTGCACATTAAATCTTCGTAATGCCGTGTTTTGGCCCTTTTCCAACAAATGCGTGTCCTATCTATTCGGCGAAATCGCGGCAACGAGCCGTGGATTGCGCTAGAATACGACCCCAGACTACGGCGTGTCGGACGGAGAGGCCTTTGTCGATGCGTGGAAAAGTCATTGTTTCATTGCTTGTCGTCGCCTGTGCGGGCGCGGGCTGGCTCTATCTGTCTCCGGACACGCTGGGCAAGATTGAGCAACTCATCGGCGCAAAGCAGGTCGCGGCGTCGGACAAGGCGGCAACCAACAAGCAGGCAGCCGGGGGCAAGCAGGGGGCCGGCGGCGGCGTCCGTTCGGCCTCGATCGTTTCGGCGACGGCAACCACGGCCGACTTCCCGATCCGGCGCTACGCCATCGGCTTCGTCTCTTCGCCCGCCGTGGTCAGCATCAACGCGCGGGTCTCCAGCCAGATCGTGTCGATCAACGTCAAGGACGGGCAGATGGTGAAGGCGGGCGACATCCTGTTCTCGCTCGACGACCGGGCGCTCAAGGCGCAACTCGCCAAGGACCAGGCCACGCTCGCCAAGGACCAGGCGCTGCTTGCCAGTTCGAATTCCGATTTTCAGCGCGCCAAGGACCTTGTCGCCAAGCAGGCCGGCACGCAGCAGACCTATGATCAGGCCGTGGCCGCACAGAAGGCGGCGGCCGCGACTGTCGACGCCGACAAGGCGACGATCGACGCGGACGATGTCCAGCTTGGCTTTGCCACCATCGCGGCGCCGATCGCGGGCAGGCTGGGTGCGGTCAACGTTGCCGTCGGCGATCTGGTGACCACCAGCAATGGCAACAGCAGCACCTCGACGCCGCTGGTAACCATCACCCAGATGGACCCGTTGCAGGTCAACTTCAACTTGCCGGAAAGCAACCTTGCGCTGCTGCACAAGGCGCTTGCCGATCCGCAGCAAGGGGCGGTGACGTTGACCAAGGATGGCGAGCCGACGCCGATCGGCAAGGGCACGCTCGATTTCGTCGATTCCAGCGTCGATACCGCCTCGGGCACGATCGCCACGCGGGCGAGCATACCGAACGCGGATCTTTCGCTGTGGCCGGGCCAGTATGTGAATGTCGTGCTCGACGCCGGCATCATGCCGCAGATGACCTCCGTTCCGACCGTCGCGGTGCAGCCCAGCCAGAAGGGGCCGTTCGTCTATGTGGTCAAGCCGGACAGCACGGTCGAGATGCGGCCGGTGCAAGTGGCGTTGACCGAAGGCCAAAACAGCGCCATCAGCCAAGGCCTCAAAGCCGGCGAGAAAGTGGTCACGGAAGGCCAGACCAGGCTGAAGGATGGCGCCGCCGTGCACGAAGGCACCGCGGCCGCCGCGCCCAAGGTGGCTGAGGCAACCAATGCCGGCGAGGCGGCCCGATGATCTCCGAATTCTGTATTCGCAGGCCCGTCGCCACCCTCCTGATGTCGTTCGCCCTGGTGCTGGGCGGACTGTTTGCCTACAAATTCCTGCCGGTGGCCGCACTGCCCAGCGCCGAATTCCCGGTGGTCAACGTCTCGGCTTCGCTGCCTGGCGCCTCGCCGGAAACCATGGCGACATCGGTGGCGACGCCACTGATCAAGCAGTTCGCGACCATCGCCGGCATTGATTCCATTTCGACCACGAACTCGCTCGGCCAGACCTCGATCGCCATCCAGTTCGTGCTCAACAGGGATATCGACGCAGCGGCGGCGGATGTGCAGGCCGCGATCGCGCGAACGCAAAAATCGCTGCCGCCGCAGATGACGTCGCCACCCAGCTATCGCAAGGTCAATCCGGCCGATGCGCCGATCCTTTTGATGTCGCTGGTCAGCGACACGGTTCCGCTGACCGACCTCGACGCCTTTGCCGAGAACGTCATCTCGCCGTCGCTGTCGACCATCGACGGCGTGGCGCAGGTCTCGATCTTCGGCCAGCAGAAATATGCCGTGCGCATCCAGATCGATCCGACAGCGCTTGCCGCGCGCGGCATCTCGATCGACCAGTTGCAGGCGGCGGTCGCATCGGCCAACAGCAATACGCCGCTCGGCGTGCTGCAGAACAACAAGCAGCAGTTGACCATCACAGCAAACACCCAGCTGACCGACGCCGCGGGGTTCTCCAACCTCATCATCGCCACTAAGAACGGCCATCCGGTGCGGCTGGGCGAGGTGACCCGCGTCGTCGATTCGGTGCAGACCACGACGACGGCGAGCTGGTATGACGGCACGCGCGCGATCATCATGGCCGTGCAGCGCCAGCCCGATGCCAACACTGTCGACGTCGTGGACAAGGTCAAGGCGATGCTGCCGTCCTTCCAGGACCAGATGCCGGCCGCTGCCCAGATCAAGCTGCTCAACGACCGCTCGACCTCGATTCGCCAGGCAGTCGACGACGTGCAGTTCACGCTGCTGTTGACCATCGCCCTGGTGGTGATGGTGATCTTCGTGTTCCTGCGCCGGGTGACGGCGACCATCATCCCGGCCGTGGCGGTGCCGATCTCGCTGATTGCCACGTTGGCTGCGATGTTCCTGTTCGGCTTTTCCATCGACAACATATCGCTGATGGGTCTGACGCTGGCGGTGGGCCTCGTCGTCGACGACGCCATCGTCATGCTGGAAAACATCTTCCGCCACATGGAGGAGGATGGGTTGTCGGCCTTCGACGCGTCGTTGAAGGGCGCGCGCGAAATCGGCTTCACCATCATCTCGATCTCGATCTCGCTGGTGGCCGTGTTCATCCCCGTGCTTCTGATGGGCGGTGTCATCGGGCGCATCTTCAACGAGTTCGCCGTGGTCGTGACGGTCGCCATCCTGGCATCGATGTTCGTGTCGCTGACGCTGACGCCGATGCTGTGCTCGCGGCTCTTGTCGGTCACCAAGGCCGATCGCGAAGCACACGCCCCTGGCCACAAGCGGGATCTCGTCACGCGCGGCTACGACCGGGTCCTGAGCTTCTGCCTGCGCCACACGTTCCTGGTGTTCCTCGTCTTCATCGGCACCGCGGCGATGTCTGTATGGCTGATCGAGATTTCGCCGAAGGGCTTCTTCCCGCAAGAGGATATCGGCCAGATCTCGGTGACCACCATCGCGCGTCAGGACATTTCCTTTGACGCCATGGCAAAGCTGCAGGGCCAGGTGGCAAGCGTCTTTTCCCATTCGCCCTATGTTTCGCATGTGGCCTGGTCGGCAGGCAGCGGCAACAATGCATTGAACCAGGGCCAGCTCTATGTGCAGTTGAAGGACAAGAGTCAGCGACCCAACATCGAGAAGGTACAGGCGGATCTGCGCAAGCAGCTGGCCGGCGTGGCGGGTATCGAAACCTACATGCAGCCAGTGCAGAACCTAAGATTGGGTTCGCGGTCGTCCGCTAGCGCCTACCAGTTGGTGGTCCAAGGCCTCGATACCGTCCAGACCGATATCTGGGCGCAGAAACTGAATGACGCAATGGCGGCCGACCATGCGACCTTCACCGACGTCACCAGCGACCTGCAGAACAATGCGCTGCAGGCATCGCTGGTCGTCGATCGCGACAAGGCCGCCCAGCTTGGCATCGATACCGACACGCTGCGCTCCGCCCTCTATGGCGGCTTCGGCACGGACCAGGTTTCGACGATCTTCGGTTCGGCCGACAGCTACGAAGTCATCACCGAGCTCGATCCCAAGATCGAATGGTCGCCCGAGCGGATGCTCGCCATCCAGATGCGGACGGCAAGCGGCAGCCTGGTTCCGCTTGGCGCCTTCGCCCGCGTCGATCGCACGGCGGGCACCCTGACGGTCAACCAGCTCGGTCAGCTTCCGGCCGTGACCATCTCCTACAATCTGCCGCAAGGCGTGGCGCTTGGCGACAGTACGGCTCGCATCAGCGCGCTGAAGGAGCAGATCGGCATGCCGACGGCTATCTCGACTTCCTTCGCCGGCACGGCCAAGACCTTCCAGGATTCGCTTGCCAATCAGGGCCTGCTCATCGGCGGCGCCATCCTGACGATCTATATCGTGCTCGGCATCCTGTACGAGAGCTTCATCCACCCGCTCACCATTCTCACCGGCCTGCCGTCGGCGGTGCTGGGCGCGGTCGTTGCCTTGCGCTTCGCCGGCATGGATCTGTCAGTCATCGCGGTGATCGGCATTCTGATGCTGATCGGCATCGTCAAGAAGAACGGCATCATGATGGTCGATGTCGCGCTTGAATTGCGACGAGAGGGCATGTCGGCCAAGGACTCCATCCACAAGGCCTGCCTGATGCGTTTCAGGCCGATCATGATGACGACGCTTGCGGCGCTGATGGGCACGTTCCCGATCGCGCTCGGTACCGGCGCCAGCGCCGAACTACGCCAGCCGCTGGGCGTTGCCGTTGTCGGCGGCCTGCTGGCCTCGCAAGCGCTCACCCTGTTCGTGACACCGGTGATCTACGTCTACATGGAGAATTTCTCGGGCTGGCTCGCCGGGCTCATGCCGAAGCGCAAGGCCGAGTTGCCCGCGGTCGGGAATGCCGAACAGCCCTCGCTGTTCGGCATCAACGACGACATCCCGGCCGAGCCGCAGAAGACGGCGGCCGAATAGCCGGCCAGTAGGCGCTGATTTCCGCTGGCCCAAGTCGTCATGCTTGCGACCGGCGGCTCGCGACCGTAATTTGCGGCCATGTCCCATGATCATGACCACGACAACGAGCTCGATCCTTTTGCCGCCCGGGTGCGGGCGCTGGAGACCATCCTGACCCGCAAGGGGCTGATCGATCCGGCGGCGATCGACGTCATCGTCGATACCTACGAGACCAAGATCGGCCCGCGCAACGGCGCCAGAGTGGTGGCAAAGGCCTGGAGCGATCCTGCCTATGCGGATTGGCTCAAGCGCGATGCGACGGCGGCGATCGAATCGTTGAGCTATACCGGCCGCCAGGGCGAGCACATGCAGGCGGTGTTCAACACCGAGGAGACGCACAACATCGTCGTCTGCACGCTGTGCTCCTGCTATCCATGGTCGGTTCTTGGCTTGCCGCCGGTCTGGTACAAGGCGCCGCCCTATCGGTCGCGCGCGGTGATCGATCCGCGCGGCGTGCTCGAGGAATTCGGGCTGGCGCTGTCGGCCACCACCAAGATACGCGTCTGGGATTCGACGGCGGAACTACGTTATCTCGTCGTGCCGATGCGCCCCAAGGGTACCGAAGGCTGGAGCGAGGAACGGCTGGCCGCACTGGTGAGCCGCGATGCGATGATCGGCACCGCGCTGGCCAAAGCACCGGAGGGGGCGCCGGCATGAACGGGCCGCAGGATCTCGGCGGACAAATGGGGTTCGGGCCGGTCGCGCCCGAAAAGGACGAGCCCTATTTCCACGCCGAATGGGAGAGGCGGGCGCTCGGCGTCACGCTGTGCGCCGGCGCCATGGGCGCCTGGACCATCGACGAGAGCCGGCATGCGCGGGAATCGCTGCATCCGGCCGACTATTATTCCTCCAGCTATTACCAGATCTGGATCAAGGCGCTGGAAACGCTGCTCAAGCGCCATGGGTTCGTCAGCGAGCGCGATATCGAGGCGGGCGAAGCGATCGATGCGGCGGCGACCCCGAAACGGGTGCTGAAGGCGGAAAATGTGCCTGCCGTGCTGGCCAAGGGCGGTCCCTGCAACCGGCCGATGGCGGAGCCGGCGCGGTTCAAGGCCGGCGATCCCGTGCGGACGAAGAATTTCAACCCGACCGGCCACACAAGGCTGCCGCGCTATGCGCGTGGCAGGCAAGGCAAGATCGAGGCGGTGCGCGAGGGCTTCGTCTTTCCCGACAGCAACGCGCATGGGCAAGGCGAAAACCCGCAATGGGTCTATACGGTGGTTTTCGAAGGTAAGGAGATCTGGGGCGAGGGCGCCGATCCGACGCTGACCGTTTCGATCGATGCCTGGGAGAGCTATCTTGAGCCGGCATGAAGGCACCTTGCCGTTCGACGAACCGGTATTTTCAGAACCATGGCAGGCTGAAGCCTTTGCGATGACGGTGGCACTGCACGACAAGGGCTTGTTTTCGTGGAGCGAATGGGCGGAGGCCCTGTCCGCCGAGGTCAAGAAGCCGGGCGCTGCAAGCGATGGCCATGACTATTACGAGCATTGGCTGGCGGCGCTGGAAAGCCTGCTTGCCTCAAAGGGGCTGGCCGCCAAATCCGATGTCGATGCGATGGCGCAGGCCTGGGAGCGCGCGGCTCATGCCACGCCGCACGGCAAGCCGATCCTGCTGGAGAACGATCCGCACGCCGCGCAATGATCACGGGCGGAGCGACGTTTGTTCCCTTTACGTTCTTGGTTGCGCCTGATAGTCTGCGCGTGGGGAGTTAGCCGCCGTTTGTATCGATGGTGGCGGCTATCTTGTCTTTCCCTTGCGAATCCGGTCACACGATCAGATGGAATTTTCTCCCCAACAGGATGAGGCGCTGCAAGCGGTCGCCCGCTGGCTGCAGGCCGGCAAGCCGCAGTTGTTCAGGCTGTTCGGCTATGCCGGCACCGGCAAGACGACGCTGGCGCGCTATTTCGCCGAACATGTCGACGGCCAGGTGCAGTTCGCCGCCTTCACCGGCAAGGCCGCCCAGGTGCTGCGCTCCAAGGGGGCGGTCAACGCCCGCACCATCCATTCGCTGATCTACAGGCCCAAGGGCGAGGAATCGGTGGAAGACGAGGTGACCGGCAAGACATCGATGTCGCCGACCTTTTCGCTCAACCGGCAGAGCCCGATCTCGCGTGCGAAACTGGTCGTCATCGACGAATGTTCGATGGTCGACGAGCAACTCGGCCGCGACCTGATGAGTTTCGGCACACCGATCCTGGTGCTGGGCGATCCCGGCCAGTTGCCGCCGATCTCGGGCGGCGGCTTCTTCACCGATCACGAGCCCGACTTCCTGCTCACCGAAATCCACCGGCAGGCGCGCGACAATCCGATCCTGCGGCTGGCGCTCGACGTGCGCGAAGGCCGCGAATTCATGCGCGGCGACTATGGCACGGCGCAGGTGATCGGCAAGGAAGACGTCACCCAGGAACTGGTGCTGAAGGCGGACCAGGTGCTGGTCGGCACCAATCGCACGCGCCGCCGCTACAATCAGCGCCTGCGCGAACTCAAGGGCTTCAACGCCGACTATCCCCAGGCCGGCGACAAGCTGGTCTGCCTGCGCAACGACCCGGCCAAGGGCCTGCTCAACGGCTCGCTGTGGAAAGTTATGACCTCGTCGCGCGAGACAGTGAAGCCCGGCATCAACCTCCTGGTTTCGCCGGAAGAGGACGATCCGGACCGCGGCGTCGCCAAGATCAAGCTGCTCAAGGCGGCGTTCGAGGATCCCGACGCCGATATCCCCTGGCAGCAGAAGAAGCGTTTTGATGATTTCGACTATGGCTATGCGCTGACCGTGCACAAGGCGCAGGGCTCGCAGTGGAACGAAATCGTGCTGTTCGACGAAAGCTGGGCCTTCAAGGAAACGCGCCAGCGCTGGCTCTATACCGCGATCACCCGCGCGGCCGAACGATTGACCATTGTCCGATAGAGTTACGACGCCGGCTTCTCTCGTACGCCGACCCGCCGGACTCCAAGCCATTCCCAGGCCTCTTCTTCGTCCTCGGCCTTGAAATGCCTGAATTCGATGGGCGACGATGCGGGCAAAGCGTGTCGCGCGTCCGGTGTCCAGTCCGGCGTGCCGATCGCCGCGCAGCGACCTATATGCTCCAGCGCATGGATGGTGCCCTGCTTCAGGGTCTCGTCGGAGATGTCGGTCCAGTCGACGCCGTCGTGATCGACGATGCGCACGGCCACGTCGATTCGCTGATGCAGCGCGTAGGCCGCCTCCAGCAGACCGAACAGGTTTTCCGCATCGGCCGCCGACACATGACCGACCACGTCGATGGCGAACAGGTCGTCGCGATCGGTGTCGATGCGACGGATCGTCGGCACGGATTGCAGGAAATTCACGAATGGGCCTCCTTGCGCAAAACAGCGTCGGTCTTCTGGAACACCGGAAACCCCTATCTGTTCCCGTCAAAGGCGCTATAGATGCCCAGTCTCAAGCGCGCCGCGGCTGAATGGATAGGTGTGGCGCGTGCTAACCGCCTGATTTCACGGACACCAGACATGCCCGCAAAGCTTTCCGTCAACCTCAACGCCATCGCCATGCTGCGCAACCGGCGCGACCTGCCATGGCCCAGTGTCACCGGCATCGGCCGGCTTGCGCTTGCCGCCGGGGCGCATGGGCTGACCGTGCATCCGCGTCCCGACGAGCGTCATACGCGGCATTCCGACCTGCCCGAGATCCGGGCGCTGATCGACGATGAGTTTCCGCAGGCGGAATTCAACATCGAGGGCTACCCGAGCGAGGATTTCCTGGCGCTTGTGGAAAAGCATCAGCCCGAACAGGTGACGCTGGTTCCCGATGATCCGGCGCAGGCGACCTCCGACCATGGCTGGAACTTCGTCGCCGATGCGGCGTTGCTGACGCCTATCGTCAGGCGCCTGAAGAAGGGCGGCCTCCGGGTTTCGCTGTTTTCCGACGCCGATCCCGCCGGCATGACAGCCGCGCGCGATACCGGCGCCGACCGGATCGAGCTCTATACCGGCCCTTATGGCAGTTACCATTCCGATTCCGCAAAAGCCGCCAAGGAACTGGAACGATTGGGAAAAACGGCCGACGCTGCACTCGCCGCCGGTCTGCAGGTCAATGCCGGGCACGATCTGACGGTGGGCAATCTGCCGGCCCTGGCCAAGCGCATTCCGGCATTGGCCGAAGTATCGATCGGACATGGGTTGACAGCCGACGCGTTGGAGTATGGCATGGCCGGCACGGTGGGCCGGTTCCTCAGGGCTTGCGGGTGGAAATGACGGCAGCCTCGCGCGGTAAGCATGGCAGCCATAACGCGACGGTACTTGATATTGCATCGCAGCAAGAGTAGAGCACCGCGCGTTTACCGGAGTGTCGTATATGGCCCTTGCCAATGCTGGTAGTGAGGCAGAACCCGTCGACCAATCGAGCCATCCCGAAATCGAGCAGCACAGCACGAAGGTGCTGATGCTGGGTGCGCTTGGCGTTGTCTATGGCGATATCGGCACCAGCCCGATCTATGCGTTACGCGAAGCTCTGCATGCCTCGTCCGGCGGCAACGTTGCCAACCGTGGCGATATTCTCGGCGTGCTGTCGCTGATCATCTGGTCGCTGACGATTACGGTGACAGTGAAATACATCATGTTCGTGCTGCGCGCCGACAACCGCGGCGAGGGTGGGGTGCTGTCATTGATGGCGCTGGCGCGCGGCAGTTTCCCGAAGCGCTCGGCACTGATTCTCGGCATCGGCATCGTCGGCGCCTCGCTGTTTTTCGGCGACGCCGTCATCACGCCAGCGATTTCGGTGTTGTCGGCAGTCGAGGGCATGAATGTCGTCACGCCCGCTTTCCAGCCTTATGTCGTGCCGCTGACGCTGGTCATTCTCGCAATGCTGTTCGCGGTGCAGCGCTTCGGCACCGGCGGCGTGGGGCTGGTCTTCGGTCCGATCACCGCGGTCTGGTTCCTGGCCATTGGCCTTTCCGGCCTTAACCACATCATCGCCGACCCGGAAATCCTGTGGGCGATCAGCCCGCACTATATCGTTGCCTTCCTGATCAATTCGCCCGACGTTTCCTTCGTGACGATCGGCGCGGTCTTCCTCGCCGTCACCGGCGCCGAGGCGCTCTACGCCGATCTCGGCCATTTCGGCCGCAAGCCGATCGTGCTGGCCTGGCTGGCGATCGTGTTCCCTTGCCTGCTGCTCAACTATGCCGGACAGGGCGCTTTCGTGCTGGCGAATGGCGGCGTCGTCGGCCATCCGTTCTTCGAAATGAACGAGGGCTGGACCCTGATCCCGATGGTCGTGCTGGCAACAGCGGCGACGGTGATCGCCAGCCAGGCGGTGATTTCAGGCGCTTTCTCACTGACCAGGCAGGCGGTGCAGCTCAACATGCTGCCGCGCCTGGAAATCCTGCACACCTCGGAAAAACAGTCCGGCCAGATCTACATGCCGCGCGTTAACCTTCTGCTGGCGCTGGCGGTGATGCTGCTGGTGGTCGGCTTCGGCGAGTCCAGCAGGCTGGCCTCGGCCTATGGCATATCGGTCACCGGCAACATGCTGGTGACGACCACGCTGCTCTTCGTCATCATGACGCGCATCTGGAAGTGGAATCTCTGGCCGGCAATTGCGCTGACGGCGCTGTTCGGCCTGATCGACATCGGCTTCTTTGCCTCCAACATCGTCAAGGTGTTCGAGGGCGGCTGGGCCTCGCTGGCGGTAGCTTTCGCGATCATCATGGCCATGTGGACCTGGGTGCGCGGCAGCCGCTATCTGTTCGACAAGACCCGCCGCAACGAGATTCCGCTCGATTTCCTCGCCGGCAATCTCTTGAAGAAGAAGCCGCAGCTGGTGTCCGGCACCGCGGTGTTCCTGACCAGCGATCCGCTCAGCGCGCCGACAGCGCTGATGCACAGCCTCAAGCACTACAAGGTGCTGCATGAGCAGAACGTCATCCTTTCGGTGGTGACGGCGCCGCAGCCGGTGGTGTCCGACAGCGACCGGGTCAAGATGGAGACGGTCAACGAGCTGTTCATGCGGGTGACGCTGACCTTCGGCTATATGGAACAGCCCAACATTCCGCGCGCGCTGGCAATCTGCCGCAAGCAGGGCTGGAAGTTCGACATCATGACGACGTCGTTCTTCCTGTCGCGGCGCTCGCTCAAGGCCTCGCCCAATTCCGGCATGCCGGTGTGGCAGGACCGCCTCTTCATCGGCCTGGCGCGCACGGCGGCGGACGCGACCGAATATTTCCAGATCCCGACCGGGCGCGTGGTAGAGATCGGCACACAGGTGGCGATCTGACGAGCTCGATCGCCTTTACCTGACAAGGTGCGGAGGCGGGCATGAGCGGTGAAGTGGTGCTTGTCACCGGCGGATCGGGCTTCCTCGGCGCCCACTGTGTCCTTGCCCTGCTGGATGCGGGCTACCGCGTGCGCACGACAGTGCGCTCCGCCAGGCGTGAAACCGATGTTCTGGCCATGCTCAAGGCTGGCGGTGCCGAACCGGGCGGTCGGCTGTCCTTTGCCGTCGCCGACCTCATGATCGACGCCGGCTGGCCGCAAGCGGTCGCAGGCTGTGATTATGCGCTGCATGTCGCCTCGCCATTTCCACCCGGCGTGCCGAAGCACGAGGATGACCTGATCATCCCGGCTCGCGAGGGGGCGCTGCGGGCGGCGCGGGACGCTGGTGTCAAACGCGTCGTGCTGACCTCGTCCTTCGCGGCCATCGGCTACGGCAAGATGCCGCCCGACGGCCGGCCCTTCACCGAGGAGAGCTGGACCGATCCGACGGCCAAGGTCAGCGCCTATGTGAAGTCGAAGACGCTTGCCGAGCGCGCAGCCTGGGATTTCATTGCCGCCGAAGGCGGCGGGCTGGAATTGGCGGTCGTCAATCCGGTCGGCATCTTCGGGCCTGTGCTCGGCTCCGACCATTCGACCTCCACCGAATTCGTCCAGCGCATGATGAACGGTGCAATGCCGGGGCTGCCGCGCCTGTCCTTCGGCGTGGTCGACGCACGCGACGTGGCTGACCTGCACGTGCGCGCCATGGCCGATCCAACCGCCGAAGGCGAGCGCTTCCTGGCGGTATCGGGTGATTTCATGACTGTGCGGGAAATCGCGCAGACCTTGAAGACGAGGCTCGGCGAGGCGGCTGCGCGCGTCAAGACCCGGGAACTTCCCGATTGGCTGGTGCGGATCGTGGGACTGTTCAACCCTGAAGCCGCGCAGCTGGTGACGGAACTGGGCAAGGTCAAGAATACCACCAACGCCAAGGCGGCACATGTGCTCGGCTGGGCGCCGCGCTCGCGTGAAGACGCGCTGGCCGCCACCGGCGAGAGTCTGATCCGGCTCGGCCTGCTCAAGACGTAGCGCGGCGGGAGGGAGACCTCCCGCCGCGCACCTTTCAACCAGCCAGTGCGGCCTTGTTGGCTTCGAGGAACTGTTTCAGCGTTCGCGGCTTCCTGCCGGAAAGCGTTTCGACCGCGTCCGTTGCCATGGCGATGCGGCCGGACCGCGTGTTGGCATCGAAAGACACGATGACGCGAGCGAACTCCTCGGGGACGCCGGCCGCCTTCACGCCTTCGGTCAGGGCCTCGTCGGGCAGCTGAATGACGTTCAGCGGCTTGCCGGTGACTTCGCTCACCAGGGCGGCGATTTCGGCTGTCGTATAGGCCTGCGGCCCGGTTAGCGTGTAGGTCTTGCTGTCGGCCGAACCGGAGGCGAGGCTAGCGGCGATGGCCGCGGCCATGTCGTCGCGTGCACCATGGGCGATGCGGCCGTCGCCGGCGGACGTATACCACTGCCCCGAGGCAATGGCGTTCGGCAGTGCCATGAACAGGTTCTCCTGGTACCAGCCGTTGCGGAAGATCGTATAGGCGATACCGCTGGCCTTGATCGCCTGCTCGGTGCCGTAGTGGTCGCCGGCAAACAGCACTGGCGAAACCGGCTCCGGATTGGGCATCGAGGTGTAGAGCAGATGCGAAACGCCTGCTTTCTTCGCAGCCGCCACCGCCGCCTCATGCTGCTTCAGACGCCTGCCGGTTTTGAGATCGAGATCGCTGGTCGAAATGATCAGCACCCTGTCGGCGCCCTTGAATGCGTTTTCCAGCGAGGTCGCATCGTTGAAGTCGGCGGCCTGGACAACGACGCCACGCGCCGCCAGATCGGCGACGCTTTCCGGGTTGCGGGTGGTGGCGATGATCTTTCCCGGCGGAACTTTGTGCGTGTCCAGGAGATAGCGGATGACGCTGCGGCCGAGCTGGCCGGAAGCGCCGGTGACGAGAAGGGTTTCGGTCATGGGAGATCCTGATTTTGCGCCAGCATGGCGGGTGCTCTTAATGGTCTCAAAAAGAGACCAGCACTAAAATAGGAATTGACCCGGTGCCGTAAAGAAGGCAGTTTTTCGGGAGGTAGGCACACGCAAGGAACCAGCCATGGACAGCCGGATCGTCAATCTGAGGTCCAAACTCGACGTCTACAAGGCCATGACCGGTGGCGGAAACCTTGCCGATTGTCCGGTCCGCGAGGTCATCCAGGGGCTCAATGGCAAATGGAGCTCGTTGCTGATGGCGGCGCTCGCCGAACAGCCGTATCGCTTCGGCGAATTGCGGCGGCTGGTGCCCGACATCTCGCAGCGCATGCTGACCCAGACGCTCCACGACCTGCAGCGCGACGGCTATGTGCATCGCGAAGTGTTCCCGACCAAGCCGCCCAGCGTCGAATACAGCCTCACCGACCTCGGACGCTCGATGTTCGGCGCCCTGCATCACCTGATCCAATGGGCCGAACTCAACCACGATGCGGTGCGTGAGGCGCGCGCCGGTTTCGACGCAGCGCAGGCTTGAGCAGCGCGACGGCGTTCGGCGGCGCGACTTGATTTCATCAGGCGGCTGAAGGATTGTCCCGGCCAGTTCGGCTTGGGGGCATCGGCATTTCCTACGACATTGCAATTGCAGGCGCCGGTCCGGCAGGGCTGGCCGTGGCGCTGTATCTCAAGCGGGCAGGGCACAGGGTCACCATCTTCGAGCGCTTCGAGGAGCCGAAGCCCGTCGGCTCCGGGTTGATCCTGCAGCCGACCGGCTTGACCGTTCTGGCCGATCTCGGCCTGCTCGACGACATACTGGCGCTCGGCGCCCGCATCGACCGGCTGCACGGCGCCGATGCCTCGACCGGTCGCACCGTGCTGGACGTTCGCTACGACGCCCAGCGCGGCCGCCGTTTCGGCCTGGCCGTGCACCGTGCGGCGCTGTTCGGCGTGCTCTTCCGCGCCACTCGGCGCGAGGCCATCGCCATCGAGACCGGCGTCGAGGTCGAGACGGTCGAGGCAGGCGAAAGGGCGACGCTGATCCGAGGCAATGGGCCAAACGCAGGGCCCTTCGATCTGGTCGTCGACGCCAGCGGTTCGCGCTCGAAACTGCGGCAATGCGTTGGCGCTGCGGGCGCGCCGCGCCCTCTGACTTATGGTGCGTTCTGGGCATCGCTCGGCTGGCGTGGCGAAGGTTTTGACGAGCACGCGCTGTCGCAGCGCTACGACAAGGCCAGCGTGATGATCGGCGTGCTGCCGATCGGCCGGCCGGAGCCGGGCGCAGAGAAGATGGCGGCCTTCTTCTGGAGCCTGAAGCCTGATGATGCCGACGCGGTGCGCGCTGTCGGCATCGACGCCTGGAAGGAAAGGGTGGTGCGGCTGTGGCCGCAAAGCGAAGCGTTCACCAGTCAGATCGACAGTTTCGACCAGCTGTCGCTGGCCCGCTACGGCCACCACACGATGAAGATGCCGGTCGCGCGGAGGCTTGCCGTTATCGGCGATGCCGCGCACTCGACCAGCCCGCAGCTTGGGCAAGGGGCCAATATGGCGCTGCTCGATGCCGCGGCGCTCAGCCATGCGCTGGCGCGCACGCAGAGCATCGAGGCAGCGCTCGAAGCCTATGCCAAGGCGCGGCGCTGGCACGTGCGTGTCTTCCAGGCGCTGTCGCTGGCATTCACGCCGTTCTACCAATCGGATTCGGTGGCACTGCCCTTCATCCGCGACAGGCTGGTGGCGACCGTCGCGAAAATTCCGCCGGCGCCGCAGTTTCTTGCCTCGATGGTCGCCGGCACGGTGATCGACCCGTTCAGGCGGGCAGGATTGACGGAAGCGCGATGGGACTTCGGTCAAAATTCAGGTCATGATACGACCTCTTCATAGAGTTTTTCGCCCATGCCGGTTCGCATGCACGCCATGTTCAGAACGCGAGAATCGCAACATCTGATGCGCGTTGTTGCATCTATCCTAGTGATGCTGGCGGTAGCGTTTCCCTCACCGCAGGCGCAAGCCCAGACGCCGGGCCAAGCGAGCCAGCAGGGGGCGGCTGACACCGAAGTGGCGCTGAAAGCCCGCATTGACGCGGCCTACAAGCTGATGATGGACGCAGGACGCTTCGATGAAGGTTATGCGCAATTGCGCGCAACGCTGCTCGATGCCGCCAGAAGCGACCTTTACGACTTCACCGTGGAGAGCTACTCGAACGCCGGCGCGACTTTCCTCAACAACCAGATCCTCGACTACGCCGAAGAGATTTTTGCCGAAGGCCTGAAAACCCGGGCGATGCAGCAGGATGTCGAGAAGCGCGGCGACTTTTATCTCAATTACGCAATGCTGAAGCAGGCCGAGAAGGACTATCAGGGCTTCGTTTCCATGTGCGCGACAGCCACCAATCTATACGCCCAATACCACGGCAAGGAATCCCAGGAACTCCTGTTTGCCAACGATGTGTTGGCGACTGGGGTCGCCGCATTCGGTCAAATCGCGTCGGCGATCAATATCGAACAGCGTAATCTGAAGTTGGCGGCGCAGGTAGCCGGTCCCGATGATCGTTTCATCTGGAAGCTGCAGAACAATCTGGCCGACATGCTGCGCCAGATGGGGGCTCCGACACGCGCCTTGCAATACGATCTGGCCGTGCTGGAGAAGCGGATCGGCTACTACGGCTCGGATCACTTCAACGTTTTGGTCAGCGCCAATAACACGGCACAGGACTATCTGGACCTTGGCAAATACGACGAGGCCTTGCGCTACTTCCAGCAGGATCGAGACATTGCCGTCGTTCTCAAGCAGGAAGGCAATCTGGTCGAACAGGCCGATGCCTGGCTGCTCTATACCAGGGCGCTCTCTAGCGCGCAGCCGCTCGATCAGCCGACGCTGGCAAGGCTGCAACAACTGACCACCGACCCGAACTATCCCGAAATACTGGCAATCAAGATCGCCAACCTGCTCGCCGCGCATTTCGTCGCAGTGGGCGACAGGGAAAACGGCATGGGCCAGCTTGAGCGAGCCCAAAGCATCGCCGAAGCGACGTACGGGGTGGTGCACCCGCTGACCTTTGCC
Source organism: Mesorhizobium sp. WSM4308 (assembly GCF_002294905.1). Lineage (NCBI taxonomy): Bacteria > Pseudomonadati > Pseudomonadota > Alphaproteobacteria > Hyphomicrobiales > Phyllobacteriaceae > Mesorhizobium > Mesorhizobium sp. WSM4308. The sequence continues at coordinate 34,949 of NZ_NSFW01000011.1, forward strand.
GCGCGGCAGGCCATCGCAAATCTCAAAGCGAAGACGAACCCGGAGAAGGCGGCTGCCGATTTCGCGGCTCTCGACGAAGACATGCTGCGTTGGAATTGGTTCCAGGTGAGCACGGCCGGCAATCCAATCGTGGCCGAGGCCAGCCGCGCCCTCGCCGACGACATGCTGTACGACTATGCGCGCCTCGCAAAAGACAATGCATCGGCGGTGCCGGCGTTTGCCGAAGCCGTGCGCCGCTGGCCGACGCTTGAAAACGAGAAACGCGATCTGTTGCGCAGACTGTCCCGCTTGATCGATCCGAACGATACGGAGACGCGGTATTTGATCCAGGCCGGGATCCGGATGTCCCTGGCCTATCAGGAGGCGGCCTCCAGCGGTGACAGTTCCGACGATCCTGGGGCAGTGCAGCCGGAGCAGGTTGAAGCGGCATACCAAAAGGCCACGGCCAGAGTCATGGCCAAATACAGTTTCAGCCAGGGCGTGGTGGACAAGCCACTGCCGTCGGCCGGCGCCCTGCTGAAGCCAAACGAGGCGCTGATCGACTACTTCATCACCCGCAAGTGGCGGGCGGATCGGGAGAGTGCCCAACCGCTGGAAGACGAGCGCCTCTATGCGATCGTCACCCGCAAGGATCGGCCGCCGTCTCTCTATGATCTCGGCGATCCCCGCCGGCTCATCCCGGCCGCCCGCGAAACACGCATCGCGAAGCTGAGGTCGACGCGCTCCGCGCAGGAACGGGGCGCCGTGACCTTGATCGATCTGAACGCCACATTCACCGGGCTTTATTCCGGTCTGATCGCGCCGTTGGAGCCGTCGCTTGGTGGCGCCGATACGCTTTTCGTGGTGCCGGACGGAAAACTGTTTTCGGTGCCATTCCCCTTGCTGCAGGACGGCAGGGGGGCGTCGCTCGATGATCGTTTCGTGGTGCGCGTGCTGACGCGGCCGGAATCGCTGTTGAATGCCGGCGTCGATCAGAGTTTTCCCAAGACGGGCAGAGCCTTGCTGACCGGCGGGTTGGACTATGCGCGCGGTTCGGAAAAAGGGGCGGAGCCGCTGCCGGGCACCCGCAAGGAGGTCGACGCGATCGCCTCGATCCTGGGCGCCGATCACTATTCGGTCGAAATGCTCACCGGTACAGCGGCCAGCGAGCGGATGCTGCGCAAGGATATGGAGCAGGCGACGATTGCGCATCTGGCCACCCATGGCGCCTACCGTGATGAGAAAGAGGGCGGCGTGGGCGCCGTCAACGCGCTTTGGCAGAGCCAGGTCGTGCTGTCGCAGTCGGGAGACCGGCAGTCGATGAAACGTGATGACGATGACGGTCGGCTCTATGGCATGGAATTGATGAACTGGGATTTGTCGGGCCTCGATCTGCTTGTCCTGTCCGCCTGTGAGACGGCTCGCGGCCAGGAGACATTCGTCGGCGGTTTGCGCGGCCTGCCGACGGCAATCGACATTGCCGGCGCGAAACGCTCGCTGTTGACGCTGTGGCCCGTGGACGACGCCGGAACCGCTGCTTTCATGGTAGGGTTCTACGGCCATCTTGCCGCGGGACAAACCTATCCGGAAGCGCTGCGCCAGACCCGACGCGATGCCCGCGACGGCAAGATATCAGGCGCCCAGGATCCGCGGGTCTGGGCCGCCTTTGTCATGTTCGAGAACTGAGGCCACTCGAAGCACATGCTTGCTCGCGATCCGTGCGTTCAAGCCGATCGTGCCAAAGCAAAAGGTCCGGCTTGACCGCCTTGGCGGATGAGGCTCGACAGGAAGGATCCCTTTGCTTGCAGGAAAGCATGCAGACGCTGCGGATAGTCCGGCGCGACGGCGTGCTTGATCGACGGACGATCATTCAGCGCCTTCCGCCAGGACTGGACGTGCGGCTTGGCGTCCAGGATGCCGAAATCGCCGATGCGGTCGAACGCGTCGAGATATCTGAAGACAGGGCCGTACACCGCATCGACCAGCGAAAAGCGGTGGCCGGCGAACCATGGCGCGCTCCGCAAGGCACCGTCCGCCAGTTCGGCCTCAAGGCGGTCAAACATCCCCGACAGCGCGCGGGACTCGGCAAGGAAACCGGCCTCGGTCGGTGCCGAATAGAGCCGGCCGATGGTGTTCAGCACGGCCGAACCGTATTCGATCCAGGCACGGTGCCGGGCACGGGCGTAGGGGTCGGCCGGGTGGAGGGGCTTGGCCTGCGTCTCCTCGAGGAATTCGAGGATGACGGCGGATTCGAAGATTGTCGTTTCGTCGCCATTTCGCTGGACGCGCAACAGCGGCACCTTGCCTAGCGGCGAGATGGCCATGAACCAGTCCGGCTTGTCGGCGAGGTCGATGTCGACGCGCTCGAACGGCACGCCTTTCTCGATCAGCGAGATCGCCGCACGCTGGACATACGGGCAGAGAGGGTGGCTGACGAGAATGAGGGCGTTCATGGATTTGGTTCCGATGTTAATGCAGTTGCATGCATATAGATGCAATTGCATCTACCGTCAAGCTTGATGCATTTGCATCTATCGTCTAGGGTGGGCCATGACCGAGAAAGCCACGCCTTCGCCGGAAGCCATCAAGGCCTGGGCTCGCCTGATGCGGGTTTCGCGCCAGCTTGTGGAAAGCGTCGAAGACGCGCTGAAGGAGGGCGGCCTGCCGCCGCTTGCCTGGTACGACGTGCTGCACGAGCTTGCCGAAGCGGGAGAGGGCGGTCTGCGGCCGTTTCAACTGATCGAGCGCACCTTGTTTGCGCAGTACAACATCTCGCGGCTGCTGGCCCGGCTCGAGGCGGACGGGTTGGTCGAGAAGCTGCCGGTGGCCGACGATGGTCGCGGGCAGACGATCCGCATCACGGCCAAGGGGCGTGAGACGCGCCGCCGGATGTGGACTGTCTACGGACGGTCAATCGCCGAACTGGTTGGCGGCAAACTTTCAGCGGACGAACTGAAGATGATGTCGACGCTGCTTGGCCGGCTGCGTGATCCGCCTGTCCTCGACTGATCTTGGCCGCTGTGCCGCGATGCCTCAATGAAAGCGTTGGCGCTCGCGGCCGTCGATCTTTTTCCGCGCCGCCCCTTGCGCGCCGGGCCGGATTGCGCAATATGCCGAACCGTAACGTACGGTACGGCTTGCCAGGATGATTGGCTTGGCTGTCCGCGAGGGAAGAGCGTGTTGCACATCGTACCTGACATCGACACCAGCGAGACGCTGACGGAGCGGCAGAAGGCCGTTCTGGATGCGGCGTTGCGGTTGTTGGTCGAGGAGGGCGATCAGCTGACCATGACCGCGGTGGCGCGGCGGGCCAGCTGTTCCAAGGAAACGCTCTACAAATGGTTCGGCGACCGCGACGGGCTGTTGACGGCGACCGTGCAGTGGCAGGCCTCCAAGGTGCGCGTGGCGCCCGTCGACGGCAAAGGGCTCGACCTTGCCTCGCTGACGGCGAGCCTCGAGCGTTTTGCTTCCGACTGGCTGAAGGTGATTTCCAGCGACACCTCGATCGCGCTCAACCGGGTGGCGGTCGGCCATGCCGGTTCTGGCAAGGACAACCTTGGCGCCGTGGTGCTGGAGAATGGCCGCTTCGCGCTGGCCAGGCGCCTGAAGCCGGTGCTCGAGGCAGGGCGCCAGGCCGGGCTTCTCGATTTCGCGGATGCCGAGACGGCATTCCGCAGCTTTTTCGGGCTGGTCGCCCGTGACGTGCAGATCCGTCTGCTGCTTGGCGACCGGCTGGAATTGACTGAGGCGACGATCGGCGGCGATGCCGTGCGGGCGACGCAGCAGTTTCTCGCTCTTTTCGGAGCAAAAACCGGGCCGCAGGGCCTCTGATCTCAAGAAACGGGAAGGAAGTAAAAATGCGCGTCTATTACGATCGTGATGCCGATCTCAACCTGATCAAGGGCAAGAAGGTCGCCATCATCGGCTATGGCAGCCAGGGCAGGGCGCATGCGCTCAACCTCAAGGATTCTGGCGCCAAGGAAATCGCCATCGGCCTCAAGGCCGGCTCGGCGACCGCCAAGAAGGTCGAGGCCGACGGGCTCAAGGTGATGAGCGTGGCGGACGCCGCCAAATGGGCCGACCTGATGATGATGGCGACGCCCGACGAGCTGCAGGCCGACATCTACAAGAACGAGATCGCGCCGAACATCCGCGACGGCGCGGCGATCGCCTTCGCGCACGGCCTCAACGTGCATTTCGGCCTGATCGAGCCGAAGTCGACCGTCGACGTCGTCATGATCGCGCCGAAGGGCCCGGGCCATACGGTGCGCGGCGAATACCAGAAGGGCGGCGGCGTGCCGTGCCTGGTCGCCGTCAACCAGGATGCCTCGGGCAATGCGCTCGACCTGGCACTGTCCTACGCCTGCGGCGTCGGCGGCGGCCGTTCGGGCATCATCGAGACCAATTTCCGCGAGGAATGCGAGACCGATCTGTTCGGCGAGCAGGTCGTGCTGTGCGGCGGCCTGGTCGAACTGATCCGCGCCGGCTTCGAGACGCTGGTGGAAGCCGGCTACGCGCCCGAAATGGCCTATTTCGAGTGCCTGCACGAGGTCAAGCTGATCGTCGACCTGATCTATGAAGGCGGCATCGCCAACATGAACTACTCGATCTCGAACACCGCCGAATGGGGCGAGTATGTCTCCGGCCCACGCATCATCACCGCCGAGACCAAGGCCGAGATGAAGCGCGTGCTGAAGGACATCCAGACCGGCAAATTCACCTCGGAATGGATGCAGGAATACCGCGCCGGCCTGTCGCGCTTCAAGGGCATCCGCCGCATGAACGACAGCCACCAGATCGAGGAAGTCGGCGCCAAGCTGCGCGCGATGATGCCGTGGATTTCGAAGAACAAGCTGGTCGACAAGGCCAAGAACTGATCGAAATCCCCATTATTGCCTTTGCGCGTCCTCGGGCTGCGCCCTGCGGGCACGCAGGGGATTTCGAAGAACAAGCTGGTCGACAAGGCCAAGAGCTGAGCGAAATCCGTTCTTCCTGATCAAAACAAAAAACGGCGCCGCGCGGCGCCGTTTTCATTTTACCTTGTTCGGTCTGACCTACAGCTCAGCTATAGGGCGACCAGCATTGCTGGCGCGGGCCGCCATAGGGCTGGAACGTGTTGTCCCAGGCGCGGTACGACCGGTAGCGGTTATAGCACCACCGGACATGGGCGTTGGAAAGCCGCCCGGCGCGGTAGTAGCGGCGCGGTGCCGGCGCATAGTAGTCGTAGTTGTTGTAATTGTTGTACATGCTGCCGAGGCCAAGCCCGAGGCCAAGGCCAAGGATCGCGGCTGCGCCATCGTCATAGTAGCCGCCGTGATAGTGCCGGCGACCATGGCGCCAGCGCCAATTGTCGCCGCCGTCCCAGTTGCCTCCACCGTTCCAGTGCCGATCGCCGTTCCAGTTGCCTCCACCGTTCCAGTGCCGACCACCGTTCCAGTTACCTGACCGGCGCCATCTCCAATTGTCGTTGTTGAATTGGCGGTCATTGCCGCCCGCCCACTCGTCGCGAACCGGCGTGACCGTTGGCGCCGGCGTGCTTGTGGGAAGCGCCAGATCCGGTTGCATGATCGGTCCGGCAGCTGATGGCGCCGTGATGCCTGATATGACGCCCAGGGCGACAAGCCCCGATTTTACCGTGGATGAAAAGAGCGAGTTCATAACACTCTCCAAGAGCTAAAGGCCCCACGCCTACCCTGGAATGGGCCTACTGTGGATCTTTGCGTCTGAACGGCGGATGAACGGAAAGGTTCCGTCAACCATGGCGCGAATGCCGTCAGGTCCAAACGATCTTGGCTTGTGGTCCTGCGATCTTGTGTTCCGGCGCTCTTGCAGGCAAAGGTCAGGGCATGTCGCTGCGCCTTGCCACCTTCAATGTCGAGAACCTGATGAACAGGTTCGACTTTTCCGGCTATCGCAACCAGCTCAACGAGGATCGGACGCTGGCGCTGTTCGATATACAGAGCGAAGCCGAATACAAGATGCTGGAGCAGGCCCGCGCCATCGCGCAGTCCGACGACACGCGCCAGCTGACGGCGCTGGCGATCGCCGCCACCCGGGCCGACATCATCTGCATGCAGGAGGTCGACAATATCGAGGCGCTGAAGGCCTTCGAATACGGCTATCTGTTCAAGATGGTGGGGCAGGGCTATCGGCAGAAATACACCACCTCGGGCAATGACTCGCGCGGCATCGATGTCGCCGTGATGATGCGCAACGAGACCGCGCAGGGACAGCCGATCGAATTCGTGCGCATGACCAGCCATGCCTACGTCACCTACGAGCAGTTCGGGCTGCACACGCCTGAACTGGCGGCCCTCGGCAGCCAGGCCAATGAACGCATCTTCCGGCGCGACTGCCTGGAAGTCGACATCACCGTCGGCGGCGTGCCGCTGACGCTCTATCTCGTGCATTTCAAGTCGATGGGCTCGCCGCGCAACGGGCTCGACGGGCGCGAGGCGACGATGCCGGTGCGCATCGCCGAGGCGCAAGCGGTGCGGCGGATCATCGAGGAGCGTTTCGGCAAGGACCATGCCGCCGACAAGCGCTGGGCGATCTGTGGCGACATGAACGATTACCGCCAGCGCGTGAAGATCGCCGGCGATGATGTCGACGGCTACCATTTCGAGGTGATCGACGAGGCGCGGTCCTGCATCGACGTGCTGACCGCCGGCGGCTTCTGCGAGAACGTCATCGAGCGTCGGCCGGAAATGAACCGCTGGACCTTCTATCACACGCGCGGACCCGAGGAGCGGCATCTCTGCCAGCTCGACTATATCCTGCTGTCCAGGGGGCTGGCGGCGAAGAACACCACCGCTGTTCCCGAAATCATCCGCAATGGCCAGCCCTGGCGCACGATCTTTCCGGCTGGCCAGGAAGTCGAGCGCTTTCCGCGCGCCGGCTGGGACCGGCCGAAAGCATCGGACCATTGCCCGGTGGCGATCACGCTGGACATGGTTGGATAAGCATAATCGGGCTCGATAGGCGACATTGGGGCTTAGACGCATGAGTTTCGATCTTCCGCGCAATGTCATCCTGCCCGTCGATGCCGTCGACGTCCGGCTCGATCCCGGCCCGCATCCCTTCGCCAGGGATAATGCCGCGGCGATCGCCGAGAACTGGCAGCGCGAGATAGCAGCCAATCCGGCGCTGTTCGACGGCACGGTGGTGCTGCTGTCGCAGCTTGCCTGGCGTGACAACAGCCTGATCGGCCGCTGCCATGCGGTCAACTACTCCACCTTCATGCTCTGGCGGAAGCAGCGCGAGAATTCCGGAGCCGAGCACGCCTATGCCCATGCCATGCTGGTGGCCGGCGACAATGCGCTGGTGGCGATCCGCATGGGACGTCACACGGTCAATGCCGGCCGCGTCTATTTCGCCGCCGGTTCGTTCGAGCCGGTCGATTTCCGCGATGGGCTGGTCGATGTCGACTTCAACATGATCCGCGAGGTGCGCGAGGAGACCGGCCTCGACCTGTCGGCTGCTGAGCGCGGCGAGCGCTATCACGCCTTGTCGACGAACAGCGGCACGGTGATCTTCCGCCGTTATCACGAGCCGGCGCCGGCTGATGAGATCGCGCGGCGAATCTCAGCCTTCGTCGCCAGCGAAACCGATCCGGAGATCCAAGGGCCGGTGGTCATACGCCATGCCGGCGACCTGCCGGACGGGCTGACATCGTATATGAAGCCGCTGATCGAGTGGCACTTTTCCGGCGTGGATTAAGGGCGCGTCTTCTCCTGCGCCGCCTTGCGGTCGTTGCGGGCCGCGACGAGGAACAAGATAAAGCCGATGCCCAGCAACCCACCCATGGCCATTCCCATGGTCTGGCCGACGACTGCCTGGAAATCCGAGGTGACGCGATCGGGATTGGCCATGCCGAAGCGGGCGAGATACCACCAGATGCCTGCCAGGGCGGCCTCGATGATCACCATCGTCACGATCAGTCGTGTCTTCTTGCTCATGTGTCGTTCCCTCGACCGGAGATGTCTTGCCTTAGCATCGTCGACCAGCAGGCGACAGGGCTGTCGATGCAGGCGAGCGTCCAAGGTTGGGGATGGCCGCAGTCGTGGCGGAGCCGGTCCGGCCTTTTACTCGTGCCTCAACGCGTCGATCGGATCGAGGCGCGCACCGCGCAGGGCCGGGAAGAAGCCGAACACCATGCCGATCAGCGCCGAGAAGCCGACGGCGAGCAGGATGACCGCCGGGCTCGGCACGAAGGGGATGGTCAGCGTCGCTGAGGCCAGGCCGGCGAGTGCCAGGCCGATCAGGATGCCGATGATGCCGCCGAGCAGCGACAGCACCGTCGCCTCGACCAGGAATTGAATCAGGATGTGCTTTTCGTGCGCGCCGATGGCGAGCCTGATGCCGATCTCGCGCGTGCGCTCGGTGACCGAGACAAGCATGATGTTCATGATGCCGATGCCACCGACCAGAAGGCTGACGCCGGCGACCGCGCCCAGCATGCCGGTCATGGTGGTGGTGGCGCTGGCCATGGCGTCGGCGATCTGCGTCATGTCGCGGATGGCGAAATCGCTTTCGCGATCCGGCGTGATGCGCCTGATATCGCGCAAAATGTCCTCGACGCGCGGCTGCAACTCGCTGGTCGGCGTGCGGTCGTCGGCGGCGATGTAGATGTTGTCGATGTCACGATTGCCGGCGATGCGGCGCTGATAGGCGTGCAGCGGCATCAGGACGACATTGTCCTGGTCCTGGCCGAAGCCGGTGTAGCCCTTGGGTTCGAGCAGGCCGATGATCTTGCAGGAGGTGCGGTTGACGCGGATGATCTCGCCTTCGGGATCGCCTGCGCCGAAGAATTGCTGGCGCACCGTCTCGCCGATCAGGCAGACGCCGGTGCCCGAGCGGGTTTCGGAATCGCTGAACGGACGGCCCGATACCAGCTTCCAGTCGCGCGCATCGAGATAGGCGCTGTCGGTGCCGGTGACGCCTGAGGTCAGGCTCTCGGTGCCGAAGATGACGCGGACCTGCTTTTGCGAGGCCGGCGAAATGGCGCGCGCGCCGGTCAAATGCGCGACCAGCGTCGCGAGGTCCTTCTCGGCGAGCGGCCGCACCACCTGGTCGAGCCCGCCCGGGCCGCCGGGGCCTGCCGGGTGTCCTGCGCGGACGACCAGAAGATTGCTGCCGAGCTTGGAGATGTCGGCCTTGACCTTCTGCGTCGTGCCCGAGCCGATGGTCAGCATGGCGATGACGGCGGCGACGCCGATGACGATGCCGAGCAGCGTCAGGAAGGAGCGCAGCACGTTGCGGCGGATCGAGCGTAGCGAGAGGCGGACGGTTTCCCAGATCATGATATAGTGCCTGACCCATCCCGAAAGAGCCGGGATGGGGCTCTATCTTCCTGTTTGGCCATGATTCTGACCGAAAACCGGATTCCACTTTTCGGCGTCATGGCTAAGTCGTTTCCAAGTTCACGTCGTCGGAGGCGACATGGCCGTCGAGGAAGCGGATGGTGCGCTCGGCATAGTCGGCGACATCGGCCTCGTGGGTGACCATGGTGACGGTCAGGCCGAGCTCCTTGTTGAGCTTTGTCAGCAGTTCCATGATCTCATGCGTGCGGGCGGTGTCGAGATTGCCGGTCGGCTCGTCGGCGACGAGCAGCATCGGCCGCGTGACGATGGCGCGCGCGATGGCCACGCGCTGCTGCTGGCCGCCGGAGAGCTCGGCCGGCGTGTGATGCTCGCGGCCGACCAGGCCGACCTGGGCGAGCGCCTGCATGGCAAGGTCGCGACGCTCGCGGCTGGCCACGCCGCGATAGATCAGCGGCAGTTCGACATTTTCCGCCGCCGTGGTGCGCGCCAGGAGATTGTAGCCCTGGAAGACGAAGCCGACATAGAGGTTACGCAGCATGGCGCGGCGGTTGCGGTCGAGCCGGCCGGCGTCGACGCCCAAGAAGGAGTAGGTTCCGGCCGTCGGCGTGTCGAGGCAGCCGATGATGTTCATCGCCGTCGATTTGCCCGACCCGGACGGGCCCATGATGGCGACGAATTCGCCGCGCCGGATGGCAAGGTCGACGCCGGCCAGCGCGTGCACCCGGGCCTCGCCCTGGCCGTAGCTCTTCCAGACCTTGTCGAAGGTGATGAGAGGCGCGCCCGCGGCCACGGCCTCAGCTCCGCAATTGCGAGGCGGTGATGACCTGCGCGCCTTCCTCCAGGCCGGACGTGATCTCGGTCAGTTCGCCATCGGTCGAGCCGATCTTGACGTTGACCGCACGCGGCCGTCCGTTCTCCAGCACATAGAGCGTGCGCGAACCGTCGGTGGGGGCCGTTGCGGCCTGGCGCTGGCGATTGCCGCCCGGACGGCCCATGCGGCCGGTGAACAGGTCGCTGAAGCTCCATGCGCGTGCTGCTTGCTGCGTCGGGCGATAGCGGAAGGCGCTGGCGGGCACGGTCAGCACATCTTTGGCCTGTCTTGTGACGACCGAAACCGTGGCGGTCATGCCGGGGCGCAGCAACAACTCGTTGTTGTCGACCTCGAGCCGCGCATTGTAGGTGACGACGCCGTCCGTCGTGACCGAGGCATAGGAAATGTCGCGGATCTCGGCGTCGAATGGCCGCTCGGGGAAGGCGTCGACGGTGAAGCGCGCATGCTGGCCAGTCTTGACGGCGCCGATATCGGCCTCGTCGACCGCCGCCACCAGCTCCATGTTCCGCAGATCGGCGGCGATGATGAACAGCACCGGCGCCTGCAGCGAGGAGGCGACCGTCTGGCCGGGGTCGACCGAGCGCGTCAGCACGATGCCGTCGATCGGCGCATAGATGGTGCTGTTGGCAAGGTCGGTCTGCTGCGATTTCAGATCGGCATTGGCGATGGCGAGATTGGCCTGAGCGCTATCAAGCGCGGCCTTCGAGCGGTCGCGCGTCGCCGTCGCCGCCTCCAGCGACTGGTCGGTCGCCATGCCGCGCCTGGTCAAGGCGGCCGCGCGCACCAGCGCGCGCTCGTTCTCGGCGAGCGTCACCGTGGCGTCCTCGACATTGGCGGCCGCGCCCTTGGCGGAAGCCTCGGCGCGCTCGATCTGCACCTGCAGCTTGGTGGTGTCGAGGGCCGCCAGCACGTCGCCCTTCTTCACCTGCTGGTTCTCATTCACAGAGACCGAGCGGATGATGCCGGAGAGCTGGCTGGAAATATCGACCTGGGTGAGCGGCTGCAGCGTGCCCGTTGCCGAGACCTGGACGGTAAGGTCGGCCTTGGCGGCCGGCACCGTGGTGTAGTCGATCCTGGCGGGCGTGCCCGCATACCACTGATAGAGGCCAAGACCGGCGGCGAGCACGGTCAGGGCCAGCAACACATAGAGCCAGCCACGCCGGCGCGTCTTGCTCCGCCCCTTCTTGTCGAGCCCGAGCGCCGTCGCGATGGCGGAATCCGATTCCGTCTTTGGCAGATTGACAATCTGGTCCACGTCGGACCCCTATGATGCGCAATGTCCCTATCTGTGCACAGATCAGGGTTACCGGTTCAAATATCAAATTAAATTTCGCCCATGTTGGGATTGAGGCAGGAATGCAACCCCGGAACTACTTGCTTTACGATGTGTTTACGACCGTGCGACTGGCCGGCAACCCCCTGGCCGTGGTGTTGGATTGCAAAGGTCTGGACACGGCAGCGATGCAGGCCATCGCGCGCGAATTCAACCTGTCCGAGACGGTCTTCGTGCTGCCGCCGGACAATCCCAAGCATAAAAACCGCATCCGCATCTTCACGCCGGACTATGAAATGCCGTTCGCCGGCCACCCGACAGTTGGCTCGGCAATCGCGCTGGCCGACCTGGCTGGCGAAAGCGGGGCCGGCATCTTCGTGCTGGAGGAAAACATCGGCCCGGTGCGCTGCGCCGTCAGTAGGCATGACGGCGCCGCTTTCGCCGAATTCGACCTGGCGAAATTGCCGGAGCCGTTGAAGCTCGAGGCCGATCCGCAGGCGATCGGCGCCGCCCTCGGCTTGGCGCCGCATGAGATCGGCTTCGAGAATCACCGCGTCGCCTTCTGGTCGGCGGGCGTGCCCTATGTGACCATTCCTGTTGCCAATCTCGAAGCGGCGGGCCGCATCCGGCTGGACAACCAGGCCTGGTCGGAACTGGCGCCGCGCAAGAGCGAGTGGGCCTTCGCCAGCCCCTATGTCTATTGCCGCGAGACGGTGAACCATGAAAGCGCCTTCCATGTGCGCATGATCGTGCCGGGCACGCCTTCCTATGAAGATCCGGCGACCGGTTCGGCAGCGGCGGCCTTTGCCGGCGCCATCATGCATTTCGATGCTCCGACGGATGGCATTTCGCAGCTGTGGATCGAGCAGGGGCTGGAGATGGGCCGGCCGTCGCGCATCCGCCTGGAACTGACCGTGCAGGGCGGAAAACTGGCCTCGGCGCGCATTGGCGGTAACGCGGTCAAGGTGGCGGAAGGCAGGCTGTTCGTCTGATCGCAGGAAGGGTTTGTCGATTTGTCGGGAAATGATTCCGGCAGGGCTAGACATGACCGATGGTGGCGGCTATATGCCCGCCAACGCCGGTTTTTGCCGGCCGAGTGGGTGCGTAGCTCAGTTGGTAGAGCAGCTGACTCTTAATCAGCGGGTCCACAGTTCAATCCTGTGCGCACCCACCAAATTCCTTGAAGACTTGGTGGAAAGACCCTGAAAGCGAGATGCGTTTGGCGCGTCTTAAGCATGCGTCGATTCCGGCGCGAGCCTGCCGAGGCTCGAGCGGCGGTGCGGGCTTGGCTACTGAAGCGTGGGTCGCAAATAACTGAGGATTGCCCGCACGATGGCCAAGACGCCGTCGATGGTGTCGAAGTTTGTCCTGCTTTTACCGACGATCCATTTAAGATCGGGTGATTCGGGCAAACGAAGGTCCTGGCGCACAAACCCGCCCGAAAGTATAAAGAGATCTAGATGTCTCGGATCGCCTTCCGAATAGTAAGGGAATTGGAAGAACAATCTTATAGGGCCACCATATGCGAGCTTGAACGTCATCGATAATCTAACGTTGTGACCAAATCTATCTTCGAAGATTCCGCTGAAACTAAGGTCTCGGGCATCATAGTGATGCCATTGCGTCGATAATCCCAAAGAATCCCAAGCTTTAAGGGTATGCGCCTTTAGTTCTTTGCGATTGGGGAATTTTGCCTCTTCAGGATCATGAGGAAGGGGTGGATCGACGTAACCTGTCTCGGTTCTCCACTCTTCTGCAGCGCTGCGGACGTCTTCAAAAACTTGAACGATTCCCGGGCCTGCCTGCTCGCCGGAAAAGATTGAAATTCGCCATTGAGAAATCATCTCGCACAGCTCTTCGACCGTATGGCCAGATCGTTCTGCCCAATCCTGTGTTGCCAGTATCCACGGCGAATTGTACTTCAGGCCGGCAAAAGCCCCGCTTTTGCTGTCGAAATCCCGGATAATCCGAGCAAGAATATCGCGAAGTCCCTGTTTGGGGTCCCCGAGAATCTGCAAGGGCTCATTCATCAGGTGTGATCCGGGCGTTGCGGTCTACTTCTCCGATACCCCGGCCTCGGCAAAGCTAGCCATCCTCGCATGGCACTCCAGCGCCGAGCGGACGATGTTGACGGCCAGGCAGGCGCCGGAGCCTTCGCCGAGCCGCATGCCGAGATCGAGCAGGGGGGGCAGGCCGAGCGCTTCGAGCAGGCGGCGATGGCCCGATTCGGCCGAAACATGGGCCGCGATGGTGTGGGAGAGGCCAGTCGGATGCAGCCTGGCCAGCGGGGCGGCGGCGGCGGTGCAGACGAAGCCGTCGAGCAGCACGGGTATGCCGAGATGGCGGGCGGCCAGCGTCGCGCCGAAGATGGCGGCGAGTTCGCGGCCGCCAAGGGCCGCGGCGATAGCCAGCGGGTCGGTGAGGGCCGCGGCGTGCCGCTCGAGCCCGGCTTCGATGGCGACCACTTTGCGCTTCAGGCCGGCGTCGTCGACGCCGGTGCCGCGCCCGGTCCATTTTTCCGCCCCACCACCAAACAGCGCCGCCGAAATGGCAGCCGCCGGCGTGGTGTTGCCGATGCCCATTTCACCAAAGCAGACCAGGTCGAGGTCTTTCGTTACGGCGTCATAGCCCGCCGAGACCGCGGCGAGAAAGGCTTTCTCATCCATTGCCGGCACTTGCGTGAAGTCGCCGGTGGGATGATCGAGATCGAGCGGGATGACATCGAGTTCGGCGCCGGCGATGCGGGCAAGCTGGTTGATGGCGGCACCGCCGCCGGCGAAGTTCGCCACCATCTGCACGGTGACCTCGGAGGGATAGGCCGACACGCCTTGAGCGGTGACGCCGTGATTGCCGGCGAAGACGAAGATTTTCACCCGGTCGAGCCTGGGCATGTCGCGGCCCTGCCAGCGCGCCAGCCAGGCGGCGATGGTTTCCAGCCGGCCGAGGCTGCCTTGCGGCTTCGTCAGCGTGTCCTGGCGGGTGGCAACGGCTTTGGCGGCTGTATCGCTGCCGGCAGGCAGGTCGAGGCAGGCGGCGCGCAATTCATCGAGGGATTTGAAAGGCATGGGGGCAAGGTCTCCGGAAGGGAATCAAGTCGAAGGGAATCAGGAAAGCGCAACGGAGGCGACGAGAAGCACCGCGATTTCACTCACCTGCTGCAAGGCTCCGATCGTGTCGCCGGTCTGGCCACCGATCTGGTTGAGGCAAAGGGCGTGGAAGGCGGCAAAGAACAGGCCGAGCAGGATCAGCGCGGCGATGGCGCCGCCGGCCCCGAGCAAGAGGAGCGGGATCGCGCCAAGCACGGCGCCGGCGATCGCGGTTTCAAGCGAGACGGTGCCGGCGCCGGCCGAGAGGCCGTCGGTGCGCGCCGGCGGCAACAGATGCATGAAGGCGCCCAGTACGCCCCGCGATGCCGCGTGCGCGGCAACAAGGGCAAAGAGCGCCTGGGTGGGATCCACCAGTTCCGAAAGCACGTTCCAGCGAATCAGCAGCGACAGGGCCAGCGCCATGGCGCCATAGGCGCCGATGCGGCTGTCGCGCATGATGTCGAGTTTGCGGCCGCGCGACTTGCCGCCGCCAAAGCCGTCGGCGACGTCGGACAGTCCATCCTCGTGCAGACATCCGGTGGTGATCACGGTTGCCACGAGGGCAAGTGCTGCCGCCGGCCCCATGGCAAGGCCGAATCGTTCCGCTGTGGCAAAGACGATGGCGCCGATCAGGCCGACGACGAGGCCGGTGGCCGGTGCGGCCCAGATCGCGGCGGCAAGGCCGCGGCCGCGAAAGTCGAGGTCGGGCAAAGGCAGGCGGGTGAAGAAGACCAGGCAAAGCGCGATGTCGTCGAGGATTTGCCTGGGCGAAAGGGTCAAATTCGGGAGCTTCACGCGCTGGCCCTCGCTATCGCATGGAAGAAGGTACCGCTGACACGACCACGCCGGTAGCCGGAAGCGCCGATCGGATTGCCCTGGCCGTCGGCAAGGTCGGCCAGAGGCTCGTCATTGCCGGTGGCCGTCATCTGCGCATAGTGGAATTCATGGCCCCGGATCAGCGCGCCTTGAACCCCCAGCGGGCAATCGGCGCGCAGCCGCGCCTCGCGATAGCCGAGATTCATCTTTCGCTTGGCGAAGCTGGTGGCGTGTCCGAGCAGGCCGAGCATGCGATGCGTTTCGCCGGCAGCATCCTCCAGCGCTTCGCCAAGCACCATGAAGCCGCCGCATTCGCCATGGACGGGCCTGGTCGCGGCGAAATGCGCCATTCCGGTATGGAAATTCGCAGCGGCGGCAAGCTTGCCGGCGTGAAGCTCGGGATAGCCGCCGGGCAGCCAGCAGACATCGCAGCTATCGTCGGGCGCCTCATCGGCAAGCGGCGAGAACCGAACGATCTCCGCGCCGGCCTTGCGCCAATAGGCTGCGACATGCGGGTAAAGGAAAGTGAAGGCGGCATCCTCGGCAAGCGCGATACGTTGACCGGGGGGCCGCAGCGCATCGCCAAAATCGCCGGCCGCCGGGGCGAGGGGCGTCGCCAGCCTCATCACGGCATCGAGGTCGAGCGATTTCTCCGCCATGTCGGCCAGCCGGTCGAGATGCGCCATCAGATCATCATACTCGCCGGCCTGGACGAGGCCGAGATGGCGCTCGGGCAGGTTCAGCGTAGGGTCGCGTAAAATGGCGCCGACAACGGGCAGGCCGATCGCCTCGATGGCGTCGCCGGACAGCTTGCGATGGCGTTCGCTGCCCAGCCGGTTGAGCACGACGCCGGCCATGCGCACATGCGGATCGTAGGTGGCGAACCCCTTGGCGACAGCGGCCGCCGTGGTCGACTGGCCCGACACGTCGAGGACCAGCAGCACCGGCAGGCCATAGAGCCGGGCAAGGTCGGCGGCAGAGCCGGTTCGCCCCGGCGCGGCCGGAATGCCGTCGAACAGGCCCATGGCGCTTTCGAGGATGACGAAATCGGTGTCGTCGGCCTGTTGCGCGGCCAGCGCATTGAGCAGCGACGGCGGCATCGCCCAGCTGTCGAGATTGACGCCGGAAAGGCCGGTGGCGGCGGTGTGGAAGCCGGGGTCGATATAGTCGGGGCCGGATTTGGCGCCGCGCACCTTCAGGCCGCGCCGGGCGAGCGCGCGCAAGATACCGATGGTGACGCTAGTCTTGCCCGAGCCGGAGCGCGGCGCGCCGATGATGATGGCGCGGGCGGTCATGCCTGCCCCGTCAATGCGGCGCGCATGGCGACTATGCCGCCGACGACGATCAGCGCCGGCGAGGTCAGCCCGGCGGCGGCTGCTTCCTCGGCGATTGTGGCGAGCGTGGCGACGACGGTCCGCTCCTGCGGCGTGGTGGCGGCGACGATCACCGCCGCCGGCGTCGACGGCGCCAGCCCGCCATCGAGCAGAGCTGCCGCGATCAAAGGCAAATTGGCCATGCCCATATAGACCACGACAGGCTGGCCGGTGCGGGCGATCGCCGCCCAGTCGATATCGTCGTCAGTGCCGGCGGCGTGGCCGGTCGCCAGGATCACAGCCTTGTTGATGCCGCGCATGGTGGCCGGGATGCCGGTTGCGGCGAGCGCGCTGAGGCCGGATGTCAGGCCCGGCAGCACGCGGAAGGGGATGTTTTCGCGTGCGAGTGCCAAGGCTTCTTCGCCGCCACGGCCGAAAATATAGGGATCGCCGCCCTTGAGCCTGATAACGCGGCGGCCTGCGCGCGCCAGCCGGACCAGCAGAGCGGTGATGTCATCCTGCTTCATCGAGGGCTGGCCGCCGCGCTTGCCGGCAAAGAACAGCTCGGCGCTTGCGGCAACGGCGACGACGTCAGGTGAAACCAGAGCGTCGTAGACCAGCGCATCCGCTTCGGCCAAAGCCGCCAGCACTTCCAGCGTCAGGCAGCCGGGGTCGCCGGGGCCGGCCCCGGCCAGCCAGACATGGCCCGGCTCCAGCGGGTGCGGCTTGAAATTCAGCCGCGAAAAGGCCCGTTCGAGCGTGGCGTTGCCGCCGTTGTTTTTGGTGTTGCCGCTCACAATCCGTCCCGTCCGCGAAAACGCCGCTGGTAGTGGGCGTCGTACAATGAACTTTCGCCAAAACCTTCCGCTGCCAGCGAGCGGCCGACGAAGATGATCGCGGTGCGCTCCATCGGATCGGCGGCCAGCCGTGCCTCGATCGTTTCCAGCGTACCGGTCAGCACCCGCTCGTCCGGCCAGGAGGCGCGGAAGACGATCGCCACCGGACAATCGCCGCCATAATGCGGCGTCAATTCGGCGACGACGCGGTCGATGGCGTGGATGGCCAGATGAATGGCGAGCGTCGCGCCGGTGCGGCCGAAGCCGGCCAGCGTTTCGCCCGGCGGCATTTTTGAAGCACGTCCGGAAACGCGGGTCAGCACCAGGCTTTGCGCGACTTCGGGAATGGTCAGCTCGCGGCGAAGTGCTGCGGCCGCGGCCGCGAAGGAGGGCACGCCCGGCGTCAGCGTGTAGGGGATGCCGTGCTTTCCCAGCCGGCGGATCTGTTCGGCAACGGCGCTCCACACCGACAGGTCGCCGGAATGCAGGCGGGCGACATCATGGCCCGATTTGTGTGCCTCGACATAGGCCGCCTCGATCTCGTCGAGCGACATCGGCGCGGTGTCGATCAGTTTCGTCCCCGGCGCGCAATGCTGCAGCAATTCAGGCGCGACGATCGAGCCGGCATGCAGGCAGACCGGGCAGCTTGCCAGGAGCCTTGCGCCACGCAGCGTGATGAGGTCGGCCGCACCCGGACCGGCGCCGATGAAATGAACGGTCATGGCGCGTCTCCGCTGATGGCGATGGCGCAGGTGACCGGGCCGAGCACGATGCGGGGGCCAAGCAGCTTTGCGCCGGTGCCGGCCACGGCAAGGGCGGATGCCTCGGAAACCGAGGGCGTGCCGGCGACTGCTTGCGACAGGTCGGAGTGGCTCAGCGTGTCCCCTGCGGCGCCACGAAGGGCCGCGTCATCGACGATGATGAGCGGAAGGTTCAACGTGCGGCCGGCGGCGGCAATCGCCGCTTCATCCTTCTTCGGTGCGGCAGTTGCCAGTGCGGAAAGCGCCGTCACGGCCAGCCCATGCGCTTCGAGAGCGGTTTCAATCGCGGCAAGCACGTCTTCAGCGCTCACGCCTTTGCGGCTGCCGATGCCTGCGACCATCATGGCTTCACCCAGCTCCATTGGGTGACCGGCATTGCCGGCCGCCAGGCCTGCATCGAGCCGACCGGAGATGCGCGAGAGATGTTTATCCGGGTAAGATCGCCGCCGAGCTTTGTGTGCTGCGCGAGAAGAAAGGCTTCCATCTCCAGCGTCACAGCGTTGGCGACGAGCCGGCCGCCGGAACGCAGCGCCTTGATGGCAGCGTTCAACACGCCGGTATCGCTGCCGCCGCCGCCGATGAAGATCGCGTCCGGCGTGTCCAGTCTGGCCAGCGCCTTGGGCGCGCTGCCTTCCACCACGACAAGGCCGGGAACGCCACAGGCGGCGGCGTTGCGGTGGATGCGGGCGGCGCGGGTCGGATCGGCTTCGATGGCGATCGTTCGCATCAAGGGGTGCGCCAGCATCCATTCGATGCCGATGGAGCCCGAGCCGGCGCCGATGTCCCACAGCAATTCGCCGCGCCTCGGCGCCAGCGACGACAGGGTGATGGCGCGGATTTCGCGTTTGGTGATCTGGCCGTCATGGTCGAACAGGTGGTCGGCAAGACCAACCGTGAGCGGCAAGACGCGGGCTTGCGGGTTCGAATCAATTTCGATCGCCAGCACGTTGAGTGGATTGATGTTTTCGACGTCGAAGGCATCCGCGCGGGCGGCGCGCTGGTTCTCCTTTGGCCCGCCCAGCGCCTCAAGAACCGTCAACCGCGAGGCGCCGAAATCGAGTTCGGTGAGCAGGCGGGCAATTGCATCAGGCGCTTCGGCATCAGATGTCAGCGCCAGGATGCGCGCATTGGGCTGCAGCAACGGCCGGATCAGGTCGAGTGGCCGGCCATGCAGCGAGACGATCTCGATATCCTGCAGCGCCCAGCCAAGGCGGGCGGCGGCCAGCGAAACCGCCGACGGCGCGGGGATGACATGCATCTCCCGCGGCTTGACCTTGCGGGCGAGGGTGGCGCCCACGCCGTGGAAAAAAGGATCGCCGGAGGCGAGCACACAGACGTTTCTGCCGGCAAGCGCCAGCACATCGGCCATCCCGGCATCGAATGGCACCGGCCAGGGCCGCGGCTCGCCCTTGGCGAAGGACGCGACCAGCGCCAGATGCCGCTTGCCGCCGAAGATGATCTCGGCCTTGGCAATCCGCTGCTTGGCCTCGTCGCCGAGACCCGCTAAACCGTCCTCGCCGATGCCGATCACCGTCAGCCATTTCGGCCTGGCGCCGCGCGAACTTTCAGCAGGCATGATGACCCACCGCATTCTGATCCTCGGCGGCACCACGGAAGCCCGGCAACTGGCCGTCAAACTGGCGGTACGCGCCTCGGTCACGCTGTCGCTGGCCGGCCGCACGGAAAACCCGATCGCGCAAGGCGTGCCAGTGCGAAGCGGAGGCTTTGGCGGCGCCGAGGGGCTGGCCGCCTATCTCCGGGAGACCGGCACCGGTCTGCTGATCGACGCCACACATCCTTACGCGGCGCGAATCGCCGCCAATGCCGCGCAAGCGGCGCGGCTGACCGGTGTGCCGATCCTTGCTTTGCGCCGCCCCGGCTGGGAGCCAGTCGAAGGCGACCGCTGGACGCTGGTCGATACAACAGGCGATGCCGTGCGAGCGCTTGGCCCGGCGCCGCGGCGCGTCTTCCTGGCGCTTGGCCGGCAAGAGGTTGCTGCCTTCGAAGCAGCCCCCCGGCATCACTACCTCATTCGCAGCGTCGATCCGGTCGAGCCGCAGCTGGCCGTGCCGGATGCGACCTATCTGCTGGCGCGCGGGCCGTTTGGCGAGGCGGAAGAACGCGCGCTGCTCGAAAAGCATCGCATCGACGTGGTCGTCTCCAAGAACAGCGGCGGCGCTGCCACGTACGGCAAGATTGCCGCCGCGCGATCGCTTGGCATCGAGGTGATCATGGTCCGCAGGCCTGATCTGCCGGAGGTGCCTTCGGCTCAAACCGTCGATGAGCTCGCCGCGATGGTGGATCATTTCGTCGAGCCCGCTGCCGAGCGTGGCGTGTAGACCAGCGCCGGTTTGTCGCCGCGCTTGATGATACGGGTTTCCGGCGAGCCGATGATGATGCAGGTCGCCATGTCGGCCTTTTGCGCGTCGACATCGGCCAGCAGATAAACCTCGATGCGCTCGTCCGGACGGCCGGCGGCGTGGCCGAAAATGACTGGCGTGGTTCCGGGCAGGATCGCGGTCAGGCACTCGAAGGCGCGGCCAAGCTGCCAGGGGCGCGCCTTGCTGATCGGGTTGTAGAGCGCGATGACGAAGCCGGCGCCGGCCGCCGCCAGCAGACGCAGCTCGATCAGGTCCCACGGCTTCAGATTGTCGGACAGCGAAATGGCGCAGAAATCATGACCGAGCGGGGCGCCGATACGGGCGGCGACAGCGAGCATTGCGGTGATGCCAGGCACGACGGCGACATCGACCGCGCGCCATTCGGCCGGGCCGGCCTCGATCGCCTCGCAGACGGCCGCGGCCATGGCAAAGACGCCGGGATCGCCGCCGGAAACCACGGCAACGTCGTGGCCCTCGGCGGCCTTGATCAAGGCATCCTTGGAGCGGGCGAGTTCCTCGCGGTTGTCGGACGCGACACGAGCCTGGTCCGGGCGCAGTTCGAGCCGGTCGAGATAGGGCTTGTAGCCATAGAAGAACTTCGCTTCGGCCACGGCGCGGCTGGCTTCAGGGGTGACCTGGTCGGCATTGCCGGGCCCGAGACCGATGACGGTGAGACGGCCGCTCATGCCTGCGCTCCCAACGCCCCGGGCCGGCCGGACCAGCCGGCGACCAATATGATGGCGAAATAGGGCGCCTTGTCGTCCCGTTTGTCGGCGAGCTTCATCGAGACGCTGCCGGCCATGGTGCCGCGCTCGACATAGACGGCGCGGGTCAGCTTGCCGGTGGCTTCCAGCGCACGCCTGATCTTGGGCAGATTGCGGCCGACCTTCATGATGACGGCGGCATCGGTGTCGGCCAGCCGACGGGTCAACTCGAATTCGCTCATCGTGCCGGGCAGCACGGTCAGCACGTCATCGCCCTGGACGATCGGAACACCGGTCTGCGACCAGCAGCCGGACATAGCGGTGACGCCGGGAATGACCTCGGTCGGGAAACGATGGGCGAGACGCACATGCAGATGCATGTAGGAGCCGTAGAACAGCGGGTCGCCTTCGGACAGGACGGCAACCATTCGGCCTGCTTCGAGATGTTCGGCGACCTTTTGCGCCGACTCCTCGTAGAAACCGGTAATCTGCGAGCGATAGTCGTCGTGATCCTTGTCGATCTCGGTGGTGACGGGATAGAGCAGCGGCAGTTCCAGCATATCCGGGCGGAAGCGCGCCTCGACGATGGCCCGCGCATTGCTGTTGTTGCCGCGCTTGGCGAAGTACGCCACGACATCGGCTTCGGCCAGGGCCCGCGCGGCCTTCAGAGTCAACAGTTCGGGGTCGCCGGGACCGGTGCCGACGCCAACGAGCTTGCCTTTGGGAAGCGCGTTCACAGGCCGGGCCTCGCCAGGGAATTGAGCGCGGCGGCGGTCATGGCACTGCCGCCGAGCCTGCCGCGCACGATGGCATAGGGCACGCCGTAGGAATTCTCGGCCAGCGCATCCTTCGATTCGGCGGCGCCGACGAAGCCCACGGGCATGCCGATGATGGCCGCCGGCTTCGGTGCGCCGTCGCGCAGTTTCTCCAGGAGATAGAAGAGTGCGGTCGGCGCATTGCCGATGGCGACGACGGAGCCGGCCATGCGTTCGCCCCACAGGTCGATCGCGGCGGCGGAGCGGGTGTTGCCGATGGCTTTGGCAATGTCGTGCGTGCGCGGGTCGCGCAGTGTGCAGATCACCTCGTTGCCGGCCGGCAACCGGGCGCGGGTGACACCGTGCGAAACCATTTCCGCATCGCAGAAGATCGGCGCGGCGGCGGCAAGAGCGCTGCGCGCGGCGGTGACGAAGTCAGGCGAGAAAACGAAATGGCTCGATGCTTCGACCTGGCCGCAGGCATGGATCATGCGGATGGCGACATCGGCCTCGGCTTCGGAGAAGCGCGAAAGGTTCGCCTCGTCGCGGATGATGGCGAAGGAGCGCTCGTAGATCGCCGTGCCGTCGTGGATGTAGTCGTAGGCGGCCATGCTCATTTCCGTTTTTTTAGTTTGGGCCTGTCGGTAAATCTCGGCGATGGCCGCCGGCCCGAGCCTTGTCAGGCAAGCAGCGGCGGTCTCGCCCTGAAATCGTGCGCTGCGGATCACCGCCGCGACGCGACCGATGCCGCGCGCGGCGTCATAGCCCGGCCTGTAGCCGGCAGGAAGAGCCTTTGCCGTCGCGTTCACGACAAGTCCGGCTCCATTTTCGCCGCCGACGATTGTGAGCGCCGCCGGGCCGGGATGCGCGCAGCCCTTGGCGCAGCCGGAAACGTGCATGGTGAAGTCGAGGATGTCGGCGTTTTCGGCGGCGATCGTCTCGGCGATGTCACGGGTGGCGATGCGGCCGGAGGCGCAGGCCGGCGTGCCGGGGCAGGCGGCGATGCGCGTGCGCGGGTCGGCGGGGGAGGTGACGAAGCCGAGGCTGGCGGCAGTGGCTTGGAGAGACGGATCGGTGTCCGAGGGTTGGCCGAGGAAGAGCATCGCGCGGCCTGGGGCGAGGCGGATTTCGGTGGTGCCGAGGGTGACGGCGCTTTGGGTGAGAACGATGATTTTGTCGGCAGGCATGCTGCCGTAGGGAAGGGCAATGCCGAGGCTGAAAGTGTCGCCGGCTAATGGGAAACGGCCGATAGGTTTGCGCGAGGGGGAGATGTCCGGCAGGACAGAGGAGGGCGCCTCGCGCAAACTTGGCAAGCATAGCCAATCCGCAAGAGACACCAACTGCCTTTCCGACAAGTCTCTTGCGTGAGCCTCGCGGCCTTTCTCTGCGACCATCCTCAGCACTGCAACGGCAATGTCGCGCGCCGCGTCGTCGCTTACGGTGGCGAGCAGCTTCGCATTCTGCCCATCACCCGCAACAGACACCTGCCACCGAACCTCGGCACCATTCCGCACCGCCTTCAGCCGCGCATCGGCCGTCACCGCATCCAGCGTCAGCTGCCCGCCGCCGTCCACCACGACAGACACTTTCGGTCCCAGCCTTGGCGTCAGCCCAGCATCCTCGATCGCCGCCCTGACCCGCTCAGCCAGCGGTTGCGGATCGGCGATCTCCTGCGGGTCGATCCCCGCCAGCGGCCCCGTCTCGACCGGCACGCCGGTCCGCACCGCAATGCCCAGCGCATCGACTTCCGCTGCCAGCAGCGTTGCGCTGTCCTCCGTCAAGCCACGTATCTGCAAGCTGCCACGCGCTGTCACTTCCATGACACCGTTGCCATGCCGCAGGGCGGATTCGGCCAGACCGATCAACAGCTTCGGCGACAATCCTTCAGAAGATCGGCCTCCGGCAACCGGGTTGAGCCGCACCAGCAGCCCATCGCCGGTCTGCATCGGCGCCGACAGGGCCGGACAGGCGCCGCGACGTGAGAAGGCGTTCATGCCGCCACTCCCAGCGCTTCGGCCTCGGCAATCAGCGCGGCGAGATCGTCGTCGATGGAATTGCGCAAGGGATGCCAGAGGCCGCGCCGGCGCGCCGAGAGAAAACGCTCGGCAATGAGTTTCGCGGCCGCCGGGTTTTCCCGAAGGATAAAGGCGCGGACTTCCGCGTCGTCGACATAGGCATCGTGCACGGCCTCGATCAGCGCGCCTGAAATGGCATGCGTGGTTTCGGCGAAGCCGACCAGCCGGTCGACCGTCTCGGCGAATTCGGAGGCGCCGCGCGGGCCGTGCCGCATCTGGCCTGATATGAAGCGCGCATTGACGGCGCGGGCGCGCACCACGCGAGATACGGCCTCACCGACCGACCGCGGCTTCGGCTTTTGCGGGTCCGTCGTGTCGAGCACGATGACATCGGCATTCCGGCCAAGGGCGGCAAGCGCGGCCGAAAAACCGCCGATGAAGGCGACGTCGGCGGAGCCTTCGAGAATGTCGCGGCCGGGGTCGTCGCCGGTGTGGACCAGAAGATCGGCTTCGGCGATGCGGGTTTCAAACGCGCCCGGCGCCGAGATGCCTTCGCCGCCGGCGCCGCCATAGGCATGCGAGGTGGCGTCGAGATAGGCGCGGCCGATCTCTTCGCGCGCTGCCCAGTCGCCGCTGGACAGGAGATCCTCGACGCCAGCGCCATAGGTGCCGGGCGAGGTGCCGAAAATGCGCGGGCTAATCCTGCCGTCCGCTCGGGTCCGGGCCGCGAGCGGGTTTTCCGAATCGTCCTCGTCGCGGGCGGCGACGGCGTTGGCAGCGGCGTCGATCAGCGCGATCTGGGTCGGGAACATGTCACGGAACAGGCCCGATATGCGCCAGGTGACGTCGACGCGCGGGCGGCCGAGCGTGGCCGGCGGCAGCACTTCGATGCCGGTGATGCGGCCGGTGGCGGCATCCCATTGCGGCCGGCAACCCATCAGCGCCAGGCCTTGTGCGATCTCCTCGCCGCCGGTGCGCAGCGAGGCCGAGCCCCAGAGATCGATGACCAGCGAACGCGGCCAGTCGCCATGCGATTGCAGATAGCCGCGCACCACTTCTTCGGCCGCCGCCTTGCCCAGATCATAGGCGGTCGGCGTCGGCATGGTGCGGGGATCCGACGTGAACAGATTGCGGCCGGTGGGCAGCACGTCGGAGCGGCCACGCGTCGGCGCGCCGGCCGGGCCGGCCTTGACGTGGCGGCCGTCCAGCGCGGCAACCAGCGCTGACCTTTCAGCCTCGGCACTTTGGCGGCGCTTGGCGTCGGCCTCATCGTCGGGCGCGCGGCCGTAGATATGCAACCCGTCCTTGATGGCGAAGTCCTTGAGGTCGCAGAGCCAGGCATCGATGCGGCGCAGCGCCTCGTCGGGTGCGTCGGTCCCGGCGACACCGGCTTCTGCGGCGAGGCCGGTCTTTTGCGCCGTGTCGACGATCAGCTTGGCCAGGCGGTCGCGGCGGCGGCGGTCGAGGCCGTCGGCTTGGGCGTATTCGTCGACCAGGCGTTCGAGCCTGTGCTGATCCTCGTCCAGCCCGGCGCCGGTCAGCGGCGGCGGCAGATGGCCGAGGGTCACGGCGGCAATGCGTCGCTTGGCTTGTGCTGCCTCGCCGGGATTGGAGACGATGAAGGGATAGATCACGGGCAGGGCGCCAGTGACGATCTCGGGGAAGCAGCTTTGCGACAGCGCAACGGTCTTGCCCGGCAGCCATTCCAGCGTGCCATGAGCGCCGACATGAATCAGGGCATGCACACCCAGCGATTCGCGCAGCCAGAGGCCGAAGGCGATCAGGGCGTGGCGCGGCGGCAGCGTTGGATCGTGGTAGTCGGCGCGGCGATCGGCGGAGCGGCCGCGGTCTGGGGCGAGGGCGACCGTAATGTTGCCGAAGGCGGCGGCGCGGAAGGGGAAGCTTGCTGAGGTCGTTTGTGAAGGTTGGCGCGAGGCGCCCCCCTCTGTCCTGCCGGACATCTCCCCCACTTGGGGGGAGATCGGCAGTTCCGGCGCCGGCAGCCTTTCTACAACGTTTGAGATTGGCGAAAGCGCGGATAACAGCTCAATCTCCCCCCTTGTGGGGGAGATGTCCGGCAGGACAGAGGGGGGCGCCTCGTGCAAACCTGTCTTGTCTTCCGCTTTCCCCCACGCCGCCTCAACAGCAGTCATTGCCTCGACAGGCAGGTCTCGTGAAAGGTCGAGATACTCATCCACCCCCAACCCATCATCGCCCCGCTCCAGCAAATCCAGCAGTTCGCGCGGCGATTGCGGGATCCCTTCAACCGCATAGCCCTGTTCCTTCAGGTCATGCAGCATCGCCAACACGCTCGACGGCACGTCGAGGCCGACAGCATAGCCGGTACGGCCGGGAGCGCTTGGGTAATCCGGGATCAGAATGGCCAGCTTGCGTTCGGCGCGGGGCGTGTATTGCAACTTGATAAAGGCTGCCACGCGGTCAGCCACCTGCGCGACACGATCCGGTTCCGGCCGGTTGGCGAAGGCGCGGTGGCCAAGCGCGGGATCGACATCGCTTTCGCCCTTGAAGGAAATCGCGCCGGCGAGGATGCGGCCGTCCAACTCTGGCAGGACGACATGCATTGCGAGGTCGGCGGGTGCCAGGCCGCGCTGGTTGCTTTCCCAGACGTCGCGGCGGGTGGTGGCGACGATGACCTGGAGGACCGGCACGCCGGCGCGGTCGAACAGGGTTTCGATGCCGGGTTCGGCACCGGAGGCGAAGGCGGTCGCGGTGATGATGGCGGCGGGTTTCAGAGAGGCCAGCGCGGTTTCGACGAAGGCGAGTGACGCCCGGTCCTTCAAGCTGGAGACGAAGATGGGAACCGGGGTTATGCCGCGCGCGCTCAGCGCTTCAAAAAGCGCGTCGATCGGAGCGACGTCGGCGGCGAGAAGCATCGAGCGGTAGAAGAGAATGGACACGACCTTTCCCTCGCCCTCGAGGGGGAGGGGGACGACGCCGCGGCCTGGCTCGTAGTAGCCGGCCTTCGGCACCGCCACCGGCTCAACCACAGCCGCGTCCTGCCCAGCCAGCCTGGCCAACCTCTGGACCAGCGCGCCCATATTGGCCGGGCCGCCCTCGCGGAAATAGCCGAGCAGGGCGTCCAATTCCCGGCGCTGCAGCGTCGAGGCTTCGATCAGCCTGATATCCTCGTCATGGCTTTCGCCCGGCAGCAGCGCCAGCTTGATGCCGCGCTCGCGGGCGGTCGAGGCCAGCTGGTCGCAGCCATAGCGCCACCAGTCGTAGCCGCCGAGGATGCGCACCAGGATGATCTTGGCGTGGCGGGCGACGCTGTCGATCCAGAGGTCGACGGACATCGGGTGGCGCAGGTCGCGCAGGGCGGCCAGCCGCATCGAGGGTAGGCGGGCGGCATCCGCCTTCCAGGCCGCCGCCAGTCCCGCGAGGTCGCTGTCGGTGAAGGACAAGGCCACGATATCCGCGGGCGTCTGCCGCAGATCGACCGGCTCGGCGAGATCGTCGAGCGAGGCGGAGGTCGTGGTGAGGATATGCATCGCGGCCCGTGTCTGAAATCAGCCGGCGAGTATACGCTCGATTGCCGGGCGGTTCAGCCCCTTGAGGCCGATGACGACCAGGCGCGAACGGCGGTCGTCCTCGGCGGTCCAGGCGCGGTCGTAGTAATGATTGACGCGCGGGCCGACCGCCTGCAGCAAGAGCCGCATCGGCTTGCCGCCGACCTCGACGAAGCCCTTCACGCGCAGCACGTTTTCCTGTTCGGCGGCGGCGGCGACGCGCTGTGCCAGCTCATCCGGATTGGCGATCGAGGGGATGTCGACGATGAAGGTGTCGAAGTCGTCATGCTCATGGTCGAACGCGCCGTCATGATGCGACTTACGGTTCTCGATGTCGTCCTCGACGGCGAGACCGAGCCCGAGCAGCACGGAGGGATCGACCTTGCCATGCGAGGTCGGCACAATCTTCACGGCACGGGCGGAGTGTTCGCCGATGATGGCGTTGGCGCGGGCCGAGCCGGCGGCGTCCATCAGATCGCTTTTCGACAGGATGATCAGGTCGGCGCAGGCGATCTGGTCCTCGAACAGTTCCTCGACCGGGTCGTCATGATCGAGGCTGTCATCTTGCGCACGCTGCGCCTGCAAGGCGTCCATGTCGTTGGCGACACGGCCTTCGGCAAGTGCGGGACCATCGACCACAGCGATCACGCCGTCGACGGTCACGCGGCTTTTCACCGTCGGCCACTGGAACGCCTGGACCAGCGGCTTGGGCAGGGCGAGGCCCGAAGTCTCGATCAGGATGTGATCGACCTTCGGCGTCAGCGACAGGATCTGGTCGAGCGCGGGCACGAAATCGTCGGCCACGGTGCAGCAGATGCAGCCATTGGCCAGTTCGACGATGTTTTCCTCCGGGCAGGTGTCGATGCCGCAGCCCTTCAAAATCTCGCCGTCGATGCCGATGTCGCCGAACTCGTTGACGATGATCGCAATGCGCTTGCCGCCGGCGTTCTCCAGGAGATGGCGAACCAGCGTCGTCTTGCCGGCGCCGAGGAAGCCGGTGACGACGGTGCAGGGGACGCGGGTGACGGAAGCGCTCATGATCAGTCCTTCAACAAGTCGAGGGGAGGAATGCGGGCAACGAGGCCGCGCTTAAGAGAAGCAGGCCGGCCGCGCCATGGAATGAGGCCGTCCGTCGAGGTGGCGAAGAGTTTGGCGCCGGCGACGAGGTCGGCGCCGCTGGTCACGGTCAGGTCGCCGAAGACGTAGCTCCAGCAGCCGTCGCGCAGGATCGCGGCGCTCAGCCGGCGCTTGCAATTGCCGAGACATTCGACCGTGTGGATGCGGATGTTTCCATCAGATGCGGCGCGGCGTGTGTCGTCAGCCAAGAGTTCGCCGGCGCGGGGATGGGCGTCGGAGCCAGTCTCGTCGCGGCACGAGGCGCAGACGATCACCGTGACGCCGGCCAAGGCTTCGCCGTCGGCGGACGAATTGTCCTCTGTGCCAGCCGAAAAACTGCCGTTCTGGTCCAAAAAACCGGGCTCCTTGCCCGGAAACCCGCCGGGCGATCGGATTCTTTTGTCGCAGACGGCAGGTCTCCTGGCTCGCGGGTTATCGCCTTGGGTGCCGCCTTCCCGGGAACATCCCAGTGGCTTTCGGCCTTGGCTCGTCGCTTACAGTTGCGGGGACAGCCGCGGATTTGAGATTTTTCACCTCTCACCGCATTCCCTCTTAGCCCCTGCCGTTGCGGGCAAGGGACCGTCTGGAGCGGATTTAGGCTTTTGCAGGCAGCGGTGTCAACGCACGGCTACGACATGGCGATGTCGGCAAGCGCCAGGCCCAAATCGCCGGCAGGCGTCACTTCCATGCGTTCGAGGCCGAGCCAGCCTTGCATCTGCTTCAGTTCCTCGGAGAGCTGCGCGGCGGTCTCGGGCGGTGCCTTGGGCTCGGCGTAGGCGGCGTGGACGCGCAGGACGCTGGCAGGCCGGTCGGCCTTGAGGTCGACGCGCGCGACGATCCTGTCGCCGAGCAGGAAAGGCAGGACGTAGTAGCCGTATTGGCGCTTCTCGGCCGGCGTATAGATCTCGATGCGATAGTGGAAATCGAACAGCCGCTCCGAGCGCGAGCGCTCGAAGACGACCGGGTCGAACGGCGCCAGCACGGCGCGGGCCTCGATCTTCCGGGGCAGGCGGGCGTCCTTATGAAGGTAGGCCGGCTTGTCCCAGCCTTCGACGCGCACCGGCAGCAGTTCACCTAACTCGACCAGTTCCTCCAGCCGGCCCTTCATGTCGGCCGGCGACAGCCGAAAATAGTCGCGCAAATCGCCCGATGTCGCCACCCCATGGGCGCGGGCGGAAATGCGCAGCAATTCGCGGTGCGCGTCCTCGGCTGGCGGCACGGGCAGGTCGAGGATCGCCTGCGGCAGCACGCGCTCGGGCAGATCATAGAAGCGCTCGAAGCCGCGGCGGTGCGCCGTGGTGATGCGGCCGGCCCAGAACAGCCATTCGAAGGCGTGCTTGGCATGGCTCCAGCCCCACCAGCCGCCCGAACCTTTCTGGCCTTCCAGCGCCGAAGCCGCGATCGGGCCGCGCGCGACGACCTCGCGGTAGATCTCTTCTATGTAGGCGGCATGCTCGCGGCCCCATTTGGCCAGGCCCAGATACATCTCGTCGCCCTGCTCGGCGCGCTGCATGCGCCAGCGCATCAGCGGGTAGGTCTCGACCGGCAGGAACGAGGCCTCATGCGCCCAGTATTCGAAGACCGTGCGCTTGCGCGTCACGGCGGCATTGTCGAGTAGAGCGAGTGGGTAGGGGCCGAGCCGCGAATAGAGCGGCATGTAATGCGCGCGTACCACCGCGCTGACGGAATCGATCTGCAGCAGGCCGGTGCGGGCGAGCACACGGGCAAAGTGGCGGCGATCGGGTGTGCCATTTGGGCGGGGATCGAGAAATCCCTGTGCGGCGAGCGCAATACGCCGGGCGGCGGCAAGCGAGATCTTTTCCTTCATGCAACTGTCACTCTAGGGGCGTTTCGACCGAGGTCCGACGGGTGATTCCAGCCCATGCTAGCAGGGTTTTTGCGGCAACCCTGTCAGGAGAGAAAAGTGGAGTAAAAGGCGAAGGAAATCAAACAGGAGGGGATCGGACCAGTTTCTCCGGATATGCCGTCCAGGCCGGCGTTTTGAACAAGGTTTGACTTGCTTCGCTGGAAGTGCTGCGCTAACCCTCGCCGCGTTGCAGCATAGGCCCCTTAAAACGGTTCAGCGGTTAATCTGTCACGCTTCCGCATTAAGGTCCGGTGCTGTAATCAAAGTGGATTGGCGCCAACGGAAAGCCGCTGCATGAACGCACTTCTCAGTTCGTACCTGCCCATCGTCCTGTTCATCGGCGTGGCGCTGGTCGTCGGCCTGGCGCTGCTGGCCGCACCGTTCCTGGTGGCCTACCGCAATCCCGATCCCGAAAAGCTTTCCGCCTACGAGTGCGGTTTCAACTCGTTCGACGATGCCCGCATGAAATTCGACATCCGCTTCTACCTGGTGTCGATCCTGTTCATCATCTTCGATCTGGAGGTGGCCTTCCTGTTTCCCTGGGCCGTGTCCTTCTCGAAGATCGGCATGCTCGGTTTCTGGTCGATGATGGTGTTTTTGGCAGTGCTGACCATCGGCTTTGCCTATGAATGGAAAAAAGGAGCGCTGGAATGGGATTGAACGACAGTTCAGGCACCCTCGTCGCGCCGAAGCCGAAGGGCATCATCGATCCCAACACCGGTCGGCCGGTGGGGGAGGACGATCCCTTCTTCCTCGAAATCAACAATGAGCTCGCCGACAAGGGGTTCCTGGTCACCTCGACCGAGGCGCTGATCACCTGGGCGCGCAGCGGCTCGCTGATGTTCATGACCTTCGGTCTGGCATGCTGCGCAGTCGAGATGATCCACACCTCGATGCCGCGCTATGACTCGGAGCGCTTCGGTGTCGCGCCGCGCGCGTCGCCGCGCCAGTCCGACATCATGATCGTCGCCGGCACGCTGACCAACAAGATGGCGCCGGCGCTGCGCAAGGTCTACGACCAGATGCCCGAGCCGCGCTACGTCATCTCGATGGGCTCCTGCGCCAATGGCGGCGGCTACTACCACTATTCCTATTCGGTGGTGCGCGGCTGCGACCGCGTCGTGCCGGTCGACATCTATGTGCCCGGCTGCCCGCCGAGCGCCGAAGCTTTGCTCTACGGCATTCTTCTCCTGCAGAAGAAAATCCGCCGCACCGGCACGATCGAACGGTAAATCCATGGCCGCATCCCTTAGCGAACTGTCGACCTATCTCGGCGAAAGGCTGATTGGTCGCGTCAATGACGCGGTGCTCGCCTATGGCGAGCTGACCATCCATGTCGAGCCGCGCGACCTCATCGAAGTCGTGACCTTCCTGCGCGACGATGCGCGCTGCCAGTTCATCTCGATCATCGATGTCTGCGGCGCCGACTATCCGTCGCGGGCCAAGCGCTTCGACGTCGTCTATCACTTGTTGTCGCCGAAACAGAATGTGCGCATCCGCGTCAAGGTGCAGGCCGACGAGGAGACGATGGTGCCCTCGATCACCGGCGTTTATCCCGGAGCCGACTGGTTCGAGCGCGAGACCTACGACCTCTATGGCGTGCTGTTCTCCGGTCATCCCGACCTGCGCCGCCTTTTGACCGACTATGGTTTCGAAGGCCATCCGCTGCGCAAGGATTTTCCGCTGACCGGTTTTGTCGAAGTGCGTTACGACGACGAAGCCAAGCGCGTCATCTACGAGCCGGTCGAACTCAAGCAGGAATTCCGCAATTTTGATTTTCTCTCGCCATGGGAAGGGACGGATTACGTCCTGCCGGGCGATGAAAAAGCCAAGACGAATTGAGGCGCCAGAATGGCTGAAACCTCCGTCCGCAATTTCAACATCAACTTCGGCCCGCAACACCCTGCGGCGCATGGCGTTTTGCGCCTTGTGCTGGAGCTCGATGGCGAGGTCGTCGATCGCGTCGATCCGCATATCGGGCTGCTGCACCGCGGCACGGAAAAGCTGATCGAGGCAAAAACCTATCTGCAGGCCATCCCTTATCTCGACCGGCTCGACTATTGCGCGCCGATGAACCAGGAGCACGCCTTCGCGCTGGCCGCCGAGCGCCTGCTCGGCATCGAGGTGCCGAAGCGCGGCCAACTGATCCGCGTGCTCTACTGCGAGATCGGCCGCATCATGTCGCACATCCTCAATGTGACGACGCAGGCGATGGACGTCGGCGCGCTGACCCCGCCGCTATGGGGCTTCGTCGAGCGCGAGAAGCTGATGGTGTTCTATGAGCGCGCCAGCGGTTCGCGCATGCATGCCGCCTATTTCCGCCCCGGCGGTGTCCACCAGGACCTGCCACGCCAGCTGGTCGAGGACATCGGCAAGTGGATCGACCCGTTCCTGAAATCGATCGATGACCTCGATCGTCTGCTGACCGGCAACCGCATCTTCAAGCAGCGCAATGTCGATATCGGTACTGTTTCGCTGGCCGATGCCTGGGCCTGGGGTTTTTCGGGCGTCATGGTGCGTGGTTCCGGCGCGGCCTGGGACCTGCGCAAGTCGCAGCCCTACGAATGCTATTCGGAAATGGATTTCGACATTCCGATCGGCAAGAACGGCGACTGCTACGACCGTTATCTCGTGCGCATGGAAGAAATGCGCCAGTCGGCCAGGATCATGCGGCAATGCGTCGATCTCTTGCTCGGCAAGGAAAGCACCGGCCCAGTGTCGAACCTCGACGGCAAGGTCGTGCCGCCCAAGCGGCAGGCGATGAAGCGCTCGATGGAAGCGCTGATCCACCACTTCAAGCTCTACACCGAGGGCTATCGCGTGCCGGCCGGCGAGGTCTATGCGGCCGTCGAGGCGCCGAAGGGCGAGTTCGGCGTCTATCTCGTTTCCGACGGCACCAACAAACCGTACCGTTGCAAGCTGCGCGCGCCCGGTTTCGCGCATCTTCAGGCCATGGATTTCCTCTGCCGCGGCCACATGCTGGCCGACGTCACC
The DNA here is from genome assembly GCF_002294905.1 of Mesorhizobium sp. WSM4308. Lineage (NCBI taxonomy): Bacteria > Pseudomonadati > Pseudomonadota > Alphaproteobacteria > Hyphomicrobiales > Phyllobacteriaceae > Mesorhizobium > Mesorhizobium sp. WSM4308. The sequence goes on from NZ_NSFW01000011.1 coordinate 68,527, forward strand.
GCCGTTCTTGGCTCCCTCGACATCGTGTTTGGTGAGGTCGATCGCTAAATGTCAGTCCGCCGTCTCGCAGAAGCCAGCGTCCAGCCAGCATCCTTCGCCTTCAACCGGGCGAACGCGGCAGCGGCAAAGCAATGGATCAAGAAGTACCCGAAGGGCCGCGAGCAGTCGGCGATCATTCCGCTGCTGATGCTGGCGCAGGAGCAGGAAGGCTGGGTCACCAAGGCGGCGATCGAGACGATTTCGGACATGCTCGGCATGCCCAGGATTCGCGGGCTCGAGGTCGCGACCTTCTACACGCAGTACCAGCTCAATCCCGTTGGCACCCGCGCGCACATCCAGGTCTGCGGCACCACGCCCTGCATGCTGCGCGGCTCGGAAGCGCTGATGGATATGTGCCGCTCGAAAATCCATCACGACCAGTTCCACACCAATGACAAGGGCACCTTGTCGTGGGAAGAGGTCGAGTGCCTCGGCGCCTGCGTCAACGCGCCGATGGTGATGATCTTCAAGGATACGTTCGAGGACCTGACGCCGGAACGGCTGGCCGAAATCATCGATCTCTATGATGCGGGCAAGGGCGCTTCGGTGGCGCCAGGACCGCAGAACGGCCGCACCGGCTCGGAGCCGGCCTCCGGCCTGACGACGCTGAAAAGCGAAAAGGCGATCCTCAAGTCGACCCGCGACCGCGAGGCCAGGGAAGCAGCCAAGGCCGCCAAGGCGGCACCCGACGCGATCATCGCCGCGCCCGTTCCGGCGCCCGCTGCCGCTCCGGTCGCGCCGTCCAAAGCCAGCAAGCCGAAGACCGACGCGCTCGAGACCAGCCCGGCGCTGAAGACACCCTCAAAGACCAAGGTGGCACCGGCGGCGGAAAAGGCGGCGAGCGTTTCGGCGCCGCTGCATTCGGCCGCCAATGCCAATAAGGCAGCGCCGGAAGTCGAGAAGGTCTCCAAGCAGCGCAACGGGCCCAGATCCAAGGCCGAACCGGCCGCTGCCTTCAAGGCGCCGGAAGCCAAGGCGCCGGCCGCCAAGCCGACGAAACCGTCGCTGGAAGACAAGAACCGCCCGGCCGGGATCGACAGGCCGACCGCGGTGGACGATCTCAAGCTGATCTCCGGCGTCGGCCCGAAGATAGAGGGCGTCCTGCATACGCTGGGCATCTTCACGTTCGCGCAGGTCGCTTCCTGGAAGAAGGCCGAGCGCGAGTGGGTGGACGGCTATCTCTCCTTCCAGGGCCGTATCGAGCGCGACGACTGGGTCAAGCAGGCCAAGGCGCTCGCCAAGGGCGGCGTCGCCGAATACATCCGCGTCTTCGGCAAGAAGCCGGTCTGAGGGACGAAAAATGCTTCAGGATAAAGACCGCATCTTCACCAACATTTACGGCCTCTTCGACAAGTCACTGGCCGGCGCGATGGCGCGCGGCGCCTGGGACAACACGCCCGGCATCGTCGCCAAGGGCCGCGAATGGATCGTCAACGAGATGAAGGCGTCCGGCCTGCGCGGTCGCGGCGGCGCCGGCTTCCCGACGGGCCTCAAATGGTCGTTCATGCCTAAGCAGAGCGACGGCAGGCCAAGCTACCTCGTCATCAACGCCGATGAATCCGAGCCTGGCACCTGCAAGGACCGCGACATCCTGCGCAACGATCCGCACACGCTGGTCGAAGGAGCGCTGCTCGCCGGCTTCGCCATGGGCGCGATCGCCGCCTACATCTATGTGCGCGGCGAGTTCATCAGGGAGCGCGAGGCGCTGCAGCGCGCCATCGACGAGGCCTATGAGGCCAAGCTGATCGGCAAGGGCAACACGTCCGGCTATGATTTCGACGTCTACATGCATCACGGCGCCGGCGCCTATATCTGCGGTGAAGAGACCGCGTTGCTCGAAAGTCTTGAGGGCAAGAAGGGCCAGCCCAGGCTGAAGCCGCCATTCCCGGCCAATGTCGGCCTCTATGGCTGCCCGACCACGGTCAACAATGTCGAATCGATCGCGGTGGCGCCAACCATCCTGCGCCGTGGGGCTGCCTGGTTCTCGTCCTTCGGCCGGCCCAACAATGTCGGCACCAAGCTGTTCTGCGTCTCCGGCCACGTCAACAATCCGTGCACCGTCGAGGAGGCGATGTCGATCCCGTTCCGCGAGCTGATCGAGACGCATTGCGGCGGCATTCGCGGCGGCTGGGACAATCTGCTGGCGGTCATTCCCGGCGGCGCCTCGGTGCCGCTGGTGCCGGCCGAGCAGATCATCGACACGCCGATGGATTTCGACGCGCTGCGCGACCTCAAATCCGGCCTGGGCACGGCCGCCGTCATCGTCATGGACAAGTCGACCGATATCGTGAAGGCGATCGCGCGGCTGTCCTACTTCTACAAGCATGAGAGCTGCGGCCAGTGCACGCCGTGCCGCGAAGGCACCGGCTGGATGTGGCGGGTGATGGAGCGGCTGGTGCGCGGCGAGGCGCAGAAGCGCGAGATCGACATGCTGCTCGACGTCACCAAGCAGGTAGAGGGCCACACGATCTGCGCGCTGGGCGACGCGGCGGCATGGCCGATCCAGGGCCTGATGCGGCACTTCCGCGGCGAGGTGGAGCGGCGTATCGACGAGTTTTCGCGCAACGCGCATCGGGCCGAACCGGTGATGGTGGCGGCGGAATAGTAGATTTTTGAATGCTGGAATAACGGGGCGGGGCGAACGAAGAAACGACCGGGAGAACTCTATGGCGCCGTATTCGACACCCTACCCATTGATGCCCAATTTGGACCAGATCGAGAAGATGAACCAGGACCTGACCAGGATGATGCCGAAGGAGATGGCCAGCGCCATCAACCTTTTCGTGCACCCTGTCGCGGGCGCGGCGGCGATGTCGGCACTTGGCATTGGGTTTGCCAATCATGCGTTCGGCGTCTGGCTGGGCGCGCTTTCGGGCGCCGCCGAGGCATCACAGCGCCTCATGCAGCCGCTGATCGAGGATTTCGAGGCACGCGTCGAGCAATTCGAGGACGCGAGTTCGTCGTCCGTCAGGGCGCGGGCGACGGCCAAGACCATGATTGCCGAGGCGCAGTCCTTCGCGCAGGAGGTCACCGACATCGCCGCCAAGGAAGCCGCGACCACGGCGCCGGCGGTGAATGTCGCTCCGGCGGCCGGCGAGACCGCGGATGTGCTGCTGCCCGAGGATTTCAGGCAGCCCAAGGCGATCGACAAGCCGGCGAAACCGTCCGACCTCAAGGCGATATCTGGCATCGGCCCGAAGCTGGAAAAGGTGCTGAACGGGCTCGGCATCTGGACCTATGCCCAGATCGCCGTCTGGTCGCCGCAGGAGATCGCCTGGGTCGACGACTATCTGTCGTTCAACGGCCGAATCGGCCGTGACGACTGGACTGCGCAGGCGGCTGTGCTGGCCGCGAAGAAGTGAATGCAATGCCGGGCGCCGCGTCTGTCGCGCCCGGGAAATGAGATTGCGGGAAATCCGCAGGGGTTTGAAGCGAATGGCAAAGCTCAAGGTCGACGGGAAAGAGATCACTGTACCCGACCATTACACGCTGCTGCAGGCGGCGGAAGACGCGGGCGCGGAAGTGCCGCGCTTCTGCTTCCATGAGCGGCTGTCGATCGCCGGCAATTGCCGCATGTGCCTGATCGAGGTGAAGGGCGGGCCGCCCAAGCCGCAGGCGTCCTGCGCCATGGGTGTGCGCGATTTGCGCCCCGGCCCCAATGGCGAGCCGCCGGAAATCTTCACCAACACGCCGATGGTCAAGAAGGCCCGGGAAGGCGTGATGGAGTTCCTGCTGATCAACCATCCGCTGGATTGCCCGATCTGCGACCAGGGCGGCGAGTGCGACCTGCAGGACCAGGCCATGGCCTTCGGCGTCGATTCCTCGCGCTATCATGAGAACAAGCGGGCGGTCGAAGACAAGTATATCGGGCCGCTGGTCAAGACGGTGATGAACCGCTGCATCCATTGCACTCGCTGCGTCCGCTTCACCACGGAAGTCGCCGGCATTTCCGAACTCGGCCTGATCGGCCGCGGCGAGGACGCCGAGATCACCACCTATCTCGAACAGGCGATGACCTCGGAACTGCAGGGCAATGTCATCGATCTGTGCCCGGTCGGTGCGCTGACCTCCAAGCCCTTCGCCTTCCAGGCGCGGCCCTGGGAACTGACCAAGACCGAATCCATCGACGTGATGGATGCGGTCGGCTCGGCGATCCGTATCGACAGCCGTGGCCGTGAAGTGATGCGTATCCTGCCGCGCGTCAACGAGCAGGTGAACGAGGAGTGGATTTCCGACAAGACCCGCTTCATCTGGGACGGATTGCGCACGCAGCGCCTCGACCGCCCCTATGTGCGCAAGGACGGCAGACTGGTTGCGGCAAGCTGGGCCGAAGCCTTCGCGACGATCAAGGACGCGGTGTCGAAGACCTCGCCCGAGAAGATCGGCGCCATTGCAGGCGATCTCGCTGCCGTCGAGGAAATCTACGCGCTGAAGCTGCTGATGGCTTCGCTGGGTTCCAAGAATGTCGACTGCCGCCAGGATGGCGCCGCGCTTGATCCGGCGCTCGGACGTGCCAGCTACATTTTCAACCCGACCATCGAAGGCATCGAGCAGGCCGACGCGGTGCTGATCATCGGCGCCAATCCGCGCTTCGAGGCCTCGGTACTCAATGCGCGCATCCGCAAGCGCTGGCGGGTCGGCAATCTGCCGGTCGGCGTCATCGGCGATATCGGCGACACGCGCTACGAGTATGAATTGCTCGGTGCCGGGCCGGATTCGCTGAAGGATCTGGCCGACGGCAATGGCAAGTTCTTCCAGACGCTGAAGAAGGCGACGCATCCGCTGATCATTATCGGCCAGGGCGCGCTGGCGCGGGGCGACGGCGCGGCCGTGCTCGGCCAGGCGGCGAAGCTCGCCGCTGCCGTCAATGCCGCTCGCGCCGACTGGAACGGCTTTGCCGTGCTGCACAATGCGGCGGCGCGCGTCGGCGGCCTCGATCTCGGTTTCGTGCCGGGTGAGGGCGGCAAGGACGTCGCCGCCATGCTGGGCGAAACGGACGTGCTGTTCCTGCTCGGCGCCGACGAGATCGACATGGGCAAGACCGGCGGCGCCTTCGTCGTCTATATCGGCACCCATGGCGACCACGGCGCGCACCGCGCCAATGTCATCCTGCCGGCGGCTGCCTACACGGAAAAGTCGGGCACCTACGTCAACACCGAAGGGCGTGTGCAGCAGACCAACCGCGCCGGCTTCGCGCCTGGCGATGCGCGCGAGGACTGGGCGATCCTCAGGGCCCTGTCCGATGTGCTGGGCAAGAAACTGCCGTTCGATTCGCTGCCGCAGCTGCGCGCCAAACTCTATGGCGAGTACCCGCATCTGGCCCGCATCGATCAGGTCGCGGCCGGCAATGCCGAGGACATCGGCGGCGTGGCGAAGCTCGGCGGGCGGCTGAACAAGGGCACCTTCACCTCGCCGGTCAAGGATTTCTACCTGACCAACCCGATCGCGCGGGCATCGGCCGTGATGGCGGAATGCTCGGCACTGGCCAAGAGCGGCTTCAAGCAGGCGGCGGAATAAGCATGGACACCTTTTTCTCCTTCTACGTGCTGCCGGCGCTGCTGATCCTTTTGAAGTCGGTCGTGCTGATCGTGGTGCTGCTGATCTTCGTGGCCTACATCCTCTACGCCGACCGCAAGATCTGGGCGGCGGTGCAACTGCGCCGCGGTCCGAACGTCGTCGGCCCCTGGGGCACGCTGCAGGCCTTTGCCGATCTGTTGAAATTCGTCTTCAAGGAGCCGGTCATCCCATCCGGCGCCAACAAGGGCGTGTTCCTTCTGGCGCCGCTGGTGTCGGCGGTGCTGGCGATCTCGGCCTGGGCGGTCATTCCGGTCAACCAGGGCTGGGCGATCGCCAACGTCAATGTCGGCATCCTCTATGTCTTCGCCATCTCTTCGCTCGAAGTCTACGGCGTGATCATGGGCGGCTGGGCGTCGAACTCGAAATATCCTTTCCTCGGCGCGCTGCGTTCGGCGGCACAGATGGTGTCCTACGAAGTCTCGATCGGCTTCGTCATCGTCACCGTGCTGCTCACCGCCGGCTCGCTCAACCTCAGCGATATCGTGCTGTCGCAGCAGGGTGGGCTTGGCACCAGGCTTGGCCTGCCCAACACCTTCCTCGACTGGAACTGGCTGGCGCTGTTCCCAATGTTCATCATCTTCTTCATCTCGGCGCTGGCCGAGACGAACCGGCCGCCTTTCGACCTGGTCGAAGCCGAATCGGAGCTGGTCGCCGGCCACATGGTCGAATATTCGTCGACGCCGTTCCTGCTGTTCTTCCTCGGCGAATATGTCGCGATCGTGTTGATGTGCGCGCTGGCCACCGTCCTGTTCCTCGGCGGCTGGCTGCCACCCTTCGACTTCGCGCCCTTCACCTGGGTGCCCGGCGTCATCTGGTTCGTGCTGAAGGTCTGCTTCGTGTTCTTCGGCATCTCGATGGTGAAGGCCTTCGTGCCGCGCTATCGCTACGACCAGCTGATGCGGCTGGGCTGGAAAGTGTTCCTGCCGATCTCGCTGTTCATGGTGGTCGCCACCGCAGCCTTCCTCAAGATCACGGGGTTTGCGTGATGTCCGCTTTGTCCCAGGCCGCAAAATCGCTGCTGCTGCAAGATTTCGTCAGCGCGTTCTTCCTGTCCATGCGCCAGTTCTTCGCGCCGAAGGAGACGATCAACTATCCGCACGAGAAGGGGCCGGTCAGCCCGCGCTTCCGGGGCGAGCATGCGCTGCGCCGCTATCCCAATGGCGAGGAACGCTGCATCGCCTGCAAATTGTGCGAGGCCATCTGCCCGGCGCAGGCAATTACCATCGAGGCCGGCCCGCGCCGCAATGACGGCACGCGCCGCACGGTGCGCTACGACATCGACATGGTAAAGTGCATCTATTGCGGCTTCTGCCAGGAAGCCTGCCCGGTCGACGCCATCGTCGAGGGGCCGAATTTCGAATTCGCGACGGAAACGCGCGAGGAGCTCTACTACGACAAGGACAAGCTGCTGGCGAATGGCGACCGGTGGGAGCGCGAACTCGCGCGCAATATCTCATTGGATGCGCCGTACCGCTGATATTTGACGCATGGACGAGGCGAGGGCCCTCGTCTAAGGACACAACGAAACTTGCCGGCCGGAGGCGGTCGCAAAAATCAAACAGGACGAACGTCCTGTTTGGGATAGGAACCCGGGGGAACCCCAATGCTGAGTGGACTAGAGGCGGCCTTTTTCTACCTCTTCGCCTTTGTCGCCGTGGCGTCGGCGTTCATGGTCATTTCATCGCGCAACCCCGTGCATTCGGTGCTGTTCCTGATCCTGACCTTCTTCAACGCCGCCGGCCTGTTCATGCTGACCGGCGCCGAGTTCCTGGCGATGATCCTGCTCGTCGTCTATGTCGGCGCGGTCATGGTGCTGTTCCTGTTCGTCGTCATGATGCTCGACGTCGACTTCGCTGAAATGAAAGAGGGCGCGCTGCAATACGCGCCGATCGGCGCGCTGGTCGGGCTGATCTTGGCGGCGGAGCTGATTGTCGTGCTCGGCGGCTACACATTCGCGCCGAAGCTGGCCGCGACGGTGTCGAAGCCCATTCCCGATCTCGCCACGCGCTCGAACACGGCCGCGCTCGGCGACATCCTCTATACCGACTACCTCTACTACTTCCAGATTTCGGGCCTCATCCTGCTGGTTGCCATGATCGGCGCCATCGTGCTGACGCTGCGCCACAAGGAAGGGATCAAGCGGCAGTCGATCGCAGCCCAGGTCGGCCGCACGCCAGCCACCGGCATGGAAATCCGCAAGGTCAAGTCGGGCGAAGGAGTCTGAGATGGTCGTCGGTATCGCACATTATCTGACCGTATCGGCTGTTCTGTTCACGCTCGGCGTGTTCGGCATCTTCCTGAACCGCAAGAACGTCATCGTCATCCTGATGTCGGTCGAGCTGATCCTGCTTGCGGTCAACATCAACTTCGTCGCTTTTTCGGCGGCGCTCGGCGATCTGGTCGGCCAGGTGTTCGCGCTGTTCGTGCTGACGGTCGCGGCGGCTGAAGCGGCAATCGGACTTGCCATTCTCGTCGTCTTCTTCCGCAACCGCGGCTCGATCGCGGTCGAAGACGTGAACATGATGAAGGGTTGACGGAACCACCATGTATCAGGCCATCGTCTTCCTTCCCCTGCTCGGCTTCCTGATCGTCGGCCTGTTCGGCACGGCGCTCGGCGCCAAGGCGTCCGAATACATCACCTCAGGCTTCCTGGTGATCGCCGCGATACTGTCGTGGGTCGCCTTCTTCACCGTCGGCTTCGGCCACGGCGAGGTGTTCACCGTGCCGGTGCTGCGCTGGATCCAGTCGGGCGGGCTCGAAGCGTCCTGGGCGCTGCGCATCGACACGCTGACGGTGGTGATGCTGGTGGTGGTCAACACCGTGTCGGCGCTGGTCCATATCTATTCGATCGGCTACATGCACCACGATCCGAACCGGCCGCGCTTCTTCGCCTATCTGTCGCTCTTCACTTTCGCCATGCTGATGCTTGTGACCGCCGACAACCTCGTGCAGATGTTCTTCGGCTGGGAAGGCGTCGGTCTCGCCTCGTACCTGCTGATCGGCTTCTGGTACAAGAAGCCGTCGGCCAATGCTGCGGCTATCAAGGCCTTCGTCGTGAACCGCGTCGGCGATTTCGGCTTCGCGCTCGGCATTTTCGGCGTGTTCGTGCTGTTCGGCTCGGTCAATCTCGGCACCATCTTCGCCAATGCGGCGACGTTCGTTCCGGCCGAAGGCGCGCCGCAAGGTGCTGCCGTGCTGACCTTCCTCGGCCATGCGCTGGACAAGCAGGCGGCCATGACCGTCGTCTGCCTGCTGCTGTTCATGGGCGCCATGGGCAAGTCGGCGCAGGTGCCGCTGCACACCTGGCTGCCGGACGCCATGGAAGGCCCGACGCCGGTCTCAGCGCTCATCCATGCCGCCACCATGGTGACGGCGGGCGTGTTCATGCTGGCGCGGCTGTCGCCGCTGTTCGAACTGTCGCATTCGGCGCTGACCGTGGTGACCTTCATCGGCGCCTTCACCGCCTTCTTCGCGGCCACCGTCGGCCTCGTCCAGAACGACATCAAGCGCGTCATCGCCTATTCGACCTGCTCGCAGCTCGGCTACATGTTCGTGGCGCTCGGCGTCGGCGCCTATGGCGCGGCGATCTTCCATCTGTTCACGCATGCCTTCTTCAAGGCGCTGCTGTTCCTCGGCTCGGGCTCGGTCATCCATGCCGTCTCCGACGAGCAGGACATGCGCAAGATGGGCGGCCTCAGAAAGCTGATCCCGAGCACCTACTGGATGATGGTGATCGGCACGCTGGCGCTGACCGGCGTTGGCATTCCCGTGACTGTCATCGGCACCGCAGGCTTCTTCTCCAAGGACGCCATCATCGAAAGCGCCTTTGCCAGCCACAATTCGGTTGCCGGCCTCGCCTTCGTGCTGCTGGTCATCGCCGCCTGCTTCACCTCCTTCTACTCCTGGCGGCTGATCTTCATGACCTTCCACGGCAAGCCGCGGGCGAGCCATGAGGTGATGCACCATGTGCATGAATCGCCGCCAGTGATGCTGGTGCCGCTGTTCGTGCTGGCCGCCGGAGCGCTGTTCGCCGGCATCATCTTCCACAATTCCTTCATCGGCGAAGGCTATGCCGAGTTCTGGAAGGCGTCGCTGTTCACGCTGCCGGACAATCACATCCTGCACGAAATCCACGAACTGCCGCTGTGGGTCGAACTGTCGCCATTCGTCGCGATGCTGATCGGCTTCGCGGTGGCCTGGAAGTTCTACATCCGCTCACCGGAATTGCCCCCGAGCGTCGCCGCGAACCATCGCTTGCTCTACGCTTTCCTGCTCAACAAGTGGTATTTCGACGAGCTCTACGACTTCCTGTTCGTGCGGCCCGCCAAGCGTCTCGGCCATTTCCTGTGGAAGATCGGTGACGGCACCGTCATCGACGGTCTCGGGCCGGATGGCATTTCGGCGCGCGTCGTCGATGTCACAAACCGCGTCGTCAAGCTGCAGACCGGCTACCTCTACCATTATGCCTTCGCCATGCTGATCGGCGTTGCCGCACTCGTCACCTGGATGATGCTCTGATGACCGCCTGGCCAATCCTCTCGCTGGTCACCTTCCTGCCGCTGGTTGGTGCGCTGCTGATCCTGTTCATCAGGGATGACAGCGAAAACGCGCGCCGCAACATCCGCGCCATCGCGCTGCTGACGACGACGTTCACCTTCATCGTCTCGCTGTTCATCTGGACCGGCTTCGACAATTCGCAGGCCGGCTTCCAGTTCGTCGAAAAATTCGCCTGGCTCGACTCCGGCATTTCCTACCATATGGGCGTCGACGGCATTTCCATGCTGTTCGTCATCCTGACGACGTTCCTGATGCCGCTCTGCATCCTGGCGTCGTGGGAAGCGATCGACAAGCGCGTCAAGGCCTACATGATCGCCTTCCTGCTGCTCGAGACGCTGATGATCGGCGTGTTCTGCGCGCTGGATATCGTGCTGTTCTACGTCTTCTTCGAAGCCGGCCTGATCCCGATGTTCATCATCATCGGCGTGTGGGGCGGCAAGCGGCGCGTGTATGCCTCGTTCAAGTTTTTCCTCTATACGCTCGCCGGTTCGGTGCTGATGCTGCTCGCCATCATGGCGATGTTCTTCCAGTCCGGCACGACCGACATACCGACGCTTCTGACGCACAGCTTCCCGGCCAACATGCAGACCTGGCTGTGGCTCGCCTTCTTCGCCTCCTTCGCGGTGAAGATGCCGATGTGGCCGGTGCACACCTGGCTGCCCGACGCGCACGTCGAGGCGCCGACGGCGGGTTCGGTGATCCTGGCCGCAATCCTGCTCAAGATGGGCGGATACGGCTTCCTTCGCTTCTCGCTGCCGATGTTCCCGCTGGCGTCGGAGATGTTCGCGCCGCTGGTCTTCACGCTGTCGGTCGTCGCCATCATCTACACCTCGCTGGTGGCGCTGATGCAGGAGGACATGAAGAAGCTGATCGCCTATTCCTCGGTCGCCCATATGGGCTTCGTCACCATGGGCATCTTCGCCATGAACCAGGAAGGTGTGCAGGGCGCGATCTTCCAGATGCTCAGCCACGGCCTCGTCTCGGGCGCGCTGTTCCTGTGCGTCGGCGTCATCTACGACCGCATGCACACGCGTGAGATCGCTGCCTATGGCGGCCTGGTCAACAACATGCCGAAATATGCCACCGTGTTCATGGTCTTCACCATGGCCAATGTCGGCCTGCCCGGCACCAGTGGCTTCGTCGGCGAGTTCCTGACCATGCTCGGCGTCTTCCGGGTCAACACCTGGGTGGCGTTCTTCGCCGCCACCGGCGTCATCCTGTCGGCCGCCTACGCGCTCTGGCTCTACCGCAGGGTGATCTTCGGCGCGCTGACCAAGGACAGCCTGAAAGGGCTGCTCGACCTGTCGCTGCGCGAAAAGGTGATCATCTACCCGCTGGTCGCGCTGGTCATCTTCTTCGGCGTTTATCCCGCTCCCGTCTTCGACGCGACGGCCCAGTCGGTCAAATCGCTCGTCACCAATGTCACCGCATCCATCGGCGCCGCGCAGACCGCGGCGGCGAACTGACCCAGGGGTTTTGCGAACCATGACGCCGGACCTTCTCTCTAGCCTGTCGCTCTCGACGCCCGAGCTGATCCTTGCCTTCGGCGCGCTCGCGCTGCTGATGGTCGGAGCCTATTCGCGCGCCAACACCGCCAATACCGTGACCGGGCTTGCCGTCGCGGTGCTGGTGATCGCCGGCGTCTGGCTGATCCTCTCCACGGGGCAGGGCAGCGCCTATGGCAACGCCTTCATCCAGGATCCATTCTCCCGTTTCATGAAGGTGCTGGCGCTGGTCGGCTCGGCTGTGACGCTCGTCATGTCGATGCGCTTTGCCAAGGCGGAGCGTTTCGACAAGTTCGAATATCCGGTGCTCATCCTGCTGTGTACGCTCGGCATGATGCTGATGATTTCGGCCAACGGCATGATCGGGCTCTATCTCGGCCTCGAACTGCAGTCGTTGGCGATCTACGTGCTGGCGGCGATCAACCGCGACAATCTGCGTTCGACCGAGGCGGGGCTGAAATACTTCGTCCTCGGCGCGCTGTCGTCGGGCATGCTGCTCTACGGCATCAGCCTGGTCTACGGCTACACCGGCAACACCGGCTTCCAGGAAATTGCCTCGGCGCTCGGCAGCGGCGGGCGGCAGCTCGGCCTTGTTTTCGGCCTGGTCTTCGTGCTGGCCGGCCTCGCCTTCAAGATCTCGGCGGTGCCGTTCCATATGTGGACGCCCGACGTCTATGAAGGCGCACCGACGCCGGTGACGGCCTTCCTGGCGGCGGCTCCCAAGATGGCGGCGATGGCATTGATCGTGCGCGTCACCATGGGCGCGTTCAAGCCGATCGCCGCCGACTGGCAGCAGATCATCGTCTTCATCTCGATCGCCTCGATGGCGCTCGGCGCCTTTGCCGCCATCGGCCAGACCAACATCAAGCGCCTGATGGCCTATTCCTCGATCGGCCATATGGGCTACGCGCTGGTCGGCCTTGCCGCCAACAGCCAGGCCGGCGTGCGCGGTGTCGCCATTTATATGCTGATCTATCTGGTGATGACGCTCGGCACCTTCGCCTTCATCCTCGCCATGCGGCGCAAGGAGGGCAATGTCGAGCAGATCAGCGACCTGGCCGGGCTCTCCTCGACCAACCCGATCATGGCGACCATCCTCACCATCCTGATGTTCTCGCTGGCCGGCATTCCGCCGCTCGCCGGCTTCTGGGGGAAGTGGTACGTCTTCCTCGCCGCCATCAACGCCAACCTCTACGCGCTGGCGATCATCGGCGTGCTGGCGTCGGTGGTGGGCGCCTATTACTATCTGCGCATCATCAAGATCATGTGGTTCGACGAACCGGTCGGCGGCTTCGTGCCGATGGCCAGCGAATTGCGTGTCGTGCTCGGCGTCTGCGGCGCCTTCGTGCTGTTCTATGTGCTGATCGGCGGACCGATCGGCACCTATGCCGAAGCCGCCGCCAAGACATTTTTCTGACGGGATGGCATTTCGGCTGGCCCCAACCTCGGCGTCGGAAGGGTTCCGGCTCGAGGCCCATGACAGCGTCGGCTCCACCAACACGGTGGCGCTGGATCACGCCCGGGCCGGTGACCCGGGCAGGCTGTGGGTCGTTTCCAAGAAGCAGGAAAGCGGGCGTGGCCGGCGCGGCCGCGCCTGGGTGTCGCCCGATGGCAACCTGGCGGCGACCTTGCTCGTCATCACCGGTGGTGAACTACGCCTTGCCGCGACTCTGGGTTTCGTCGCCGGCCTGTCGCTTGCTGACGCACTGGATGCCGTGGTCCCGAAGGGCCGCATTGCCGTGGGACTCGATGGCGCGGGCCAGGGCCAAAACCGTTTCGAGTTGAAATGGCCGAACGATGTGCTTGCTTCGGGCGCGAAGCTTGCCGGCATCCTGCTGGAGTCGGCTATACTGGAGGGCGGCCGCTTCGCGGTGGCGGTCGGCATCGGCGTCAATGTCGTGGCGCACCCCGCGGATTTGCCTTATCCCGCGACATCGCTGCAAGCTCTGGGCGCGACATGCGATGCCGAAACGCTGTTCCTGGCGCTATCCGATGCCTGGAGCGAGAATGCCCGGCTGTGGGATGAAGGCCGCGGCCTCGCCACTGTCAGGCGGCGCTGGCTGGCGCGCGCGGCGGGGCTTGGCGGCGAGGTAGCCGTCAGAATTGACGGTAATGTGGTGCGTGGGGTGTTCGAGACCATTGACGAGGACTGCCGTTTCGTGATCCGCGACGATGAGGGGTCGGTGCTGACAATCGCGGCTGGCGACGTGCATTTCGGCGCGGTCGCGTCCGCTCAAGTATAGTTTATTTCTGCGCAATTCCGGACGGAAAACCGTTAGACACGTTTCCTGGAATTGCTTTAACGGCTTGGCCTGAGGGCCAGGAAGGGAAAAATCATGGCGAAAGCGGAAAACGCCGAACTCGTCTTCGTGCCGCTCGGCGGCGTCGGCGAGATCGGCATGAACTTCGCCCTCTACGGCTACGGCCCGCCGAGCGCGCGCGAATGGATCGTCATCGATGTCGGCGTCACCTTTCCCGACGCGGCGCATCCGGGCGTCGACCTGATCCTGCCCGACACGCGCTTCATCGAGGAAAACCTCGCCAATCTGCGCGGCATCGTCATCACTCACGCGCATGAGGACCATTATGGCGCGCTGCTCGATATCTGGCCGAGGCTGAAAGCGCCAGTGTGGATGACGCCGTTCAGTGCCGGGCTGCTGGAAGCCAAGCGGCAGGGCGAGCAGGGGGCGCCGAAGATTCCCCTGACGATCTACCGGGCCGGGGAGAAATTCACCGTCGGCCCCTTCGAGATAGAAGCCATTCCGGTGGCGCACTCGATCCCGGAGCCGATGTCGCTTGCCATCACCACGCCGGCCGGCACCGTCATCCACACCGGCGACTGGAAGATCGATCCGGAACCGACGATCGGGCCGAAGACCGACGAGGCACGTTTCCGTGCCTATGGCGACAAGGGCGTGCTGGCGCTGATCTGCGATTCGACCAATGCGCTGCGGGAAGGGGAATCGCCGTCGGAAGTGGCGGTTGGCGAGGGGCTCAAGGGCGTCATCCAGAGTGCCGTCGGTCGGGTCGCCGTGACGACCTTCTCCTCCAATGTCGGGCGTATCGTCTCCATCGCCAAGGCGGCGCGCGATGCCGGCCGCCAGTGCCTGGTGCTCGGCCGCTCGCTGAAGCGCGTCATCGACGTGGCGGACGAGCTTGGCTATATGGACGGCCTGCCGGAATTCATTGCCGAGGAGGATTTCGGCTTCATCCCGCGCGAAAACCTGGTCATCATCTGCACCGGCAGCCAGGGCGAGCCGCTGGCGGCGCTGGCGAAACTGTCGCGCGACGAGATGAAATCGGTTTCGCTGACGGCGGGCGATACGGTGGTGTTTTCCTCGCGCACCATCCCCGGCAATGAGAAGGCGATCCTCGAGATCAAGAACCGCCTGATCGATCTCGGCATCAAGATCATCGAGGACGGCGACGCGCTGGTGCATGTCTCCGGCCATCCCCGGCGCAGCGAATTGCGCAAGATGTATGAATGGGTGCGCCCGCGGATCGGCGTTCCCGTGCATGGCGAGGCGGCGCATCTGGTGGCGCAGGGCTCGCTGATGTCGACCTCCGGCATCGGCCAGGTGGCGCAGGTGCGCGACGGCGACATGCTGCGGCTCGCTCCCGGCCCCGCCACCATTATCGACCAGGTGCCGTTCGGCCGCATCTACAAGGACGGCAATCTGATCGGCACCGACCAGGCGATGGGCATTCGCGACCGGCGCAAACTGTCCTTTGCCGGCCATGTCGCGGTCAATGTGGTGCTCGACGACAAATATGAACTGGCCGGTGATCCCGATCTGGTCGCCATCGGCGTCGCCGAGGCCGACGCCAGCGGCGAGCCGCTGGAGGATTTGATGATCGATGCGGCTGTCGGCGCGGTGGACTCGATTCCCCGCCAGCGGCGAAAGGACCTCGACCTGGTTCAGGAAGCGGTGCGGCGCGCGGTGCGTGGCGCCGCCAACGAAGCCTGGGGCAAGAAACCGCTGGTAACGGTGTTTGTCACCAGATGACGGTAGCGTCGGTTCGCTGGTCTAGACGTTCAGTTGGTAGCTGACCGGAAGCCAGCGACAAGAGCCGTTCACCGATTCGATGTAGCCCAAGCCAGGAAACGGCATGTGATGGCCGGCGACCAGCAGGCGCTGTTCCGCCGCCATCTTCAGCAAACGTTTGCGGGTGTCGATCGCCCGTTCCTTGTCATCATCGAAATCCGCATGCCACTCCGGATGCTGGATGGACACGACATAGTGCAGGAACGCATCCGACCAGATCAGCAATCGCTGGCCGCCGCTTTCGACGAGAAATGCCAGCAGGCCGGGGGAATGGCCTGACGCGTCGACGGCGGTAATGCCCGGCAGCACCTCATCTCCAGGCGCTATGAACGTTGCCCGGTCGGCCAGTCCGGTGCAAATCCGCCGGAACAGATCACGGTTGGCCAACCTGGCCGGGCGCACCGCTCTTGCCTCGGTCCAGAAAGCGAATTCAGCTTTGCCGAACACATAGCGTGCCCGGCCGAAAACGGGTTTGCCGTTGCTGACAAGCCCACCGATGTGGTCCGGATGCCCGTGGGTGATGACCACCACGTCGATATCATCAGGCCCGAGTCCAAGGTCCTTCAAGCAGTCCAGGAGTGAACTGCCCTCATCGCCGCATCCGGTGTCGAACAGGATCCTTTCGGATCCGGTGTCGATCAGCGTCGGGATGAAACAATGTTCGAATCGATCCCGGTCGATGAAGTTCGAGACCGCGAGTTGATGCACCGCGGTTGGCGGCTGTCTGGCCGCGAACGCTGCCGCGAGGTTGTCGCGAACATCGACAGCGTCGAGCAAGGCGGCAATCTTGAATGAGCCGAGATCGAAGGTGAAAACGCGGGCGCGGGCAGGGCGGATGTAAGACATTGCCGTTTGTACTTTGCGGTTGCGGGCCGGAATAGCCTCGATCGTGATTCGTCAGAATGTTCACCAACGTGCGACAGTGCGCGCCTCGTGAATGGCTGTTGATCTCAGCTGATTTGACGTATGACGCCAGCCAGTGACAGAAGAGAGATAGCTCGCTCATGCTCGGACGGCTGAACCATGTCGCGCTTGCGGTGCCGGATCTGACTACTGCCGTTGCCGCCTACCGCAACACGCTTGGCGCCGAAGTGACGGAGCCGCAGGCTTTGCCGGAGCATGGCGTCACGGTGGTGTTCGTCAATGTCGGCAACACCAAGATCGAATTGCTGGAACCGTTGGGCGAGGGCTCGCCGATCGCCGCGTTCCTGGCGAAGAACCCGTCAGGCGGCATGCATCATCTCTGCTACGAGGTCGACGACATCCTGGCCGCGCGCGACCAGCTCAAGGCCGCCGGCGCGCGCGTGCTGGGCGACGGAAATCCGAAAACCGGCGCGCATGGCAAGCCGGTGCTGTTCCTGCATCCGAAGGATTTCTTCGGCACGCTGATCGAACTGGAGCAATCATGAGCTGGGTTTCGTTCACCGCCCTGTTTTTCGCGACTTGGTGGGTGGTGCTGTTCGCCGTACTGCCGTTCAGCGTCAGGACGCAGGACGACGATCATGACGTGACACTGGGCACGGTTCCAAGCGCGCCGCGCGGGCCGCACATGCTGCGCGCGGTGATCCGCACCACCATCGCCACGGCGATCCTCATGGGCATTTTCTATGGGCTGACGCACGGGCTCGGCTACAGCCTCAACGACATCCCGCATATCGTGCCGGATTTCGGCCAGACCCCGGCGAAATAGATCGCCCGGCAAGAGTGCCGCGACGACGTCGATGCGCCACTGACGCGGATCGAGATGCCGCCATATTTCACGACTGACCGCTTGCTGACGCTGGGTCATGTGACCTTGCAGCACGCCGCGCTAACCAGATGATTGCACAAAAAAAATGCAAGGCACGAGGCCTTGCAATTAAACGCGTCCGATCTGTTTCCGGTTTCCGGCGGCAGCGAGTAACCGCGCCTAGATCGCATCCTCCCAAGACTTTGACCGCGTAGGAGAGCAGATTTTTCTCCGCCCTCTCGGTTATCGCGGCACACTAGCCCAAGCCGAATGAAAATGTCACGAAGAATTTTGCCTCGAAACAGGCATTCTCGTGCTGCACTGCACAATAGTATGGCATGCATTGCTTGGGAAACGACCAGCAAGGCTCGACGGAGCCTTTGCGGCATGTTCCGGATTGACGCGCGCAAAGAATTGACGGCCAAAACCGAAGAGGTTCGGCACGCCGAATGCCGGCACGGCCTGGTCCGGAAACCGGAGGATTCCGGGCCGTGGCGCGCTGATGTGCCGCCATGCCCGGGTTTCCATTCCGTCATGAAATGGCTATGAAGCCGGGGCAAGCAAGCCTGCGTCGCGCCGATTCTGGCGTGGCCGTTCTCATTCACGGACCAGTCCATGCGTTTGTCGCGCTATTTCCTGCCTATCCTCAAAGAAAATCCGCGCGAAGCCGAGATCGTCTCGCACCGGCTGATGCTGCGTGCCGGCATGATCCGCCAGCAGGGGCAGGGCAGTTTTTCCTGGCTGCCGCTCGGCAAGCGGGTGTTGGACAAGGTCTGCCAGATCATCCGCGAGGAGCAGAACCGCGCCGGCGCGCTGGAGATCCTGATGCCGACCATCCAGTCGGCCGATCTGTGGCGCGAAAGCGGCCGCTACAATGACTATGGCAAGGAGATGCTGCGCATCAAGGACCGCCAGGACCGCGACATGCTCTACGGTCCGACCAACGAGGAAATGGTCACCGAGATCTTCCGCGCCTATGTGAAGTCCTACAAGGATCTGCCGCTCAACCTCTACCACATCCAGTGGAAATTCCGCGACGAGGTGCGGCCGCGCTTCGGCGTCATGCGTTCGCGCGAGTTCCTGATGAAGGACGCCTATTCCTTCGACCTCGACTTCGAGGGCGCGAGGGCTGCCTACAACAGGATGTTCGTCTCCTACCTCAGGACGTTTACGCGCATGGGCCTGCAGGCGATTCCGATGCGCGCCGACACCGGGCCGATCGGCGGCGACCTCAGCCATGAATTCATCATCCTGGCGGATACCGGCGAAAGCCAGGTTTTCTGCCATCGCGACTATCTTTCGCTTGCCGTGCCGGGCGCCGACACCGACTTCGCCAATGACGGCGAGATATCAGACATCGTCAAGACGTGGACGACGCCCTACGCCGCCACCGACGAGATGCATGACGAGGCCGCCTGGGAAAAGGTCCCCGAGGGCGACAAGGTTTCGGCACGCGGCATCGAGGTCGGCCACATCTTCCATTTCGGTGAAAAGTATTCCAAGCCGATGGGCGCCAAGGTGACCGGCCCGGACGGCAAGGACCATTTCGCTTCCGGCGGCTCCTACGGCATCGGCCCGTCGCGCCTGGTCGCGGCGATCATCGAAGCCAGCCATGACGAGAACGGCATCATCTGGCCCGACGCCGTAGCGCCGTTCGACATCGGCCTGATCAACATGAAGGTGGGCGACGCCGACTGCGACCGTGTCAGCGATGAGCTGAATGCCGCCTTCACCGCCGCCGGCAAGGATGTGCTCTACGACGACACCGACCAGCGGCCGGGCGGCAAGTTCGCCACCGCCGACCTGATCGGCCTGCCCTGGCAGGTGATCGTCGGACCGCGCGGCGTGGCCGCCGGCGAGGTCGAGATCAAGAATCGCAGGACCGGCGAGCGCGAGACGCTGCCGATCGCCGATGCGAAAAAACGCTTCGGTGTCGCCGCATGAGCGAGGCGGCGGCGGCAAGATCGGCGGGCGCTGGCCCGTTCTCCTTCTTCGAGCGCACGGTTGCCTGGCGCTATTTGCGCTCGCGGCGCAAGGAGACGGTGATCTCGGTCATCGCCTCGATCTCCTTCCTCGGCATCATGCTGGGGGTGGCGACGTTGATCGTCGTCATGGCCGTGATGAACGGGTTCCGCGCCGAACTGTTGACGCGCATCCTTGGCGTCAACGGCCATCTGATCGTGCAGCCGCTCGATTCGCCGCTTGAGGACTACGCCCAGGTCGCCGGCCGCATCAATGGCGTGCCCGGCGTCAAATACGCCATTCCCCTGATCGACGGCCAGGTGCTGGCGCAAGGCAATGTCGGCGGCGGCACCGGCGCGCTGGTGCGCGGCATACGCGGCGAAGATCTCGGCAAGATCGCCATCGTCGCCAACAACATCAAGCAGGGCTCGCTCGCCGGTTTCGATTCGGGCGAGGGCGTTGCCATCGGCAAGCGCATGGCCGAGAATCTCGGCCTGACGCTGGGCGACACCATTACGCTCATCTCGCCCGATGGCGACGTGACGCCGATCGGCACGACGCCGCGCATGAAAGGCTACAAGATCGCGGCGATCTTCGAAGTCGGCATGTCGGAATATGACACGTCCATCGTCTACATGCCGTTCTCCGAAGCGCAGCTCTATTTCAACATGGATGGCCGCGCACAGACGATCGAGATCTATGTCGACAATCCCGACAATGTCGACGCGCTGAAACCGAAGGTGGAAGAGGCGGCGCAACGGCCCATCGAGATGGTCGACTGGCGCCAGCGCAACGAGACCTTCTTTTCCGCCCTGCAGGTCGAGCGCAACGTCATGTTCATGATCCTGACGCTGATCGTGCTGGTGGCGGCGCTCAACATCATTTCGGGACTGATCATGCTGGTGAAGGACAAGGGGCACGACATCGCCATCCTGCGCACCATGGGCGCCTCGCGCGGCGCCATCCTGCGCATCTTCCTGATGACGGGGGCTGCGATCGGCGTCACCGGCACGCTTGCCGGCGTGCTGCTCGGCGTCGTCATCTGCACCAACATCGAATCGATCCGCCAGTTCTTCTCCTGGATGACAGGCAAGGTGCTGTTCAACCCGGAACTCTATTTCCTCAGCCAGCTGCCGGCGAAGATGGATCCGCGCGAGACGACCTATGTCATCATCATGGCGCTTGGCCTGTCCTTCCT
Source organism: Mesorhizobium sp. WSM4308 (assembly GCF_002294905.1). Classification (NCBI taxonomy): domain Bacteria; kingdom Pseudomonadati; phylum Pseudomonadota; class Alphaproteobacteria; order Hyphomicrobiales; family Phyllobacteriaceae; genus Mesorhizobium; species Mesorhizobium sp. WSM4308. The sequence goes on from NZ_NSFW01000011.1 coordinate 89,140, forward strand.
GGCAACGGTGTTTCCGGCATGGCGGGCGGCTCGCCTCGATCCGGTCGAAGCCTTGAGGTACGAGTAGTGGCCGAGGTCATTATCGAGCTGAAGAGCGTCGAGCGGCACTATGTCCAGGGGCCGCGCAAGCTCACCATCCTGAACGGCGCGGATTTCTCGCTGAAGCGCGGCGAGATGGTGGCGCTGGTGGCGCCGTCCGGCACCGGCAAGTCGACGCTGCTGCACACGGCCGGCCTGCTGGAACGCCCTGACGCCGGCGATGTGATCCTGGCCGGCCGCGCCTGCGGGCGGCTCTCCGACGACGAACGCACAGCGATCCGCCGCAACGATGTCGGCTTCGTCTACCAGTTCCATCATCTGCTCCCGGAGTTTTCCGCGCTGGAAAACATCATGATGCCGCAACTGATCAAGGGTCTGCCACGCAAGGAAGCGGCCGAGCGCGCCGCGCAACTGCTCGACTATATGCAGATCGGCAAGCGCGCCACGCACCGGCCGTCCGAACTCTCGGGCGGCGAACAGCAGCGCGTAGCCATTGCCCGCGCCGTCGCCAACGCCCCGCTGGTGCTGCTGGCTGACGAGCCGACCGGCAATCTCGACCCGGTCACCGCTTCCTATGTCTTCGAGGCGCTGGGCGCGCTGGTCAAGCAATCGGGCCTCGCGGCGCTGATCGCCACCCACAATCACGAGCTGGCATCACGCATGGACCGGCGCGTCACCCTCGCCGACGGCAAGGTCGTTCCGCTTTAGGCTGTGCCGACATTCAGGCGAACGGACCGGAAGATCGACAGATCTAGCGGCGATTCAGCGAAGATAGGTTCGACGAATTTCATCAGGTTTGTCGAACCTCGCCGAGGGCCTGTCGTCACGCATTGTCGTGGCCTGTTGATAAGCGCCGCGCCGTCAACCTTTCCTTAACCTTGCCAATCCGATCGCCCGGAGATTCTGGGCGAGGCCGGATTCTGCGCGTTGACATTGAAACAAAATTAGAACAAATTGCGAACATATCAACAACAGGAGAGAGTTATGACCGATCTGGTTCAGGATGTCATCTCACTGGTTTGCATGAGCACTTTCCTCATTTCCATGGCGATCTGGATCGGCGCCATGTGATCTGGCGGCTCTCGCCGCCGTGGTTCCTGGCGGGTGAAACCCGCTTCCCCGTTAAGCCTTTCTTGCCGCCGCGGCGCTAAGGTGCGCCACTCAGGCAGGGAGCAACATTCAGGTGTCGCCCATCGTCACGGCCATTCTTGTGGCCAGCAATCTCGGGCTGATCTTTCTCTTGATGACCGTGCCGCTTGGTTTGCGCACGGTCAGGGTAAGCCGGTTGATTGCGATGGACCGCCAGCGCCTCTGGCAGGCGCTGTGGCCGCTTGGCAGCGATGCCGGCTGGTCCGGCGAGATCCTGTCGGCCGAGCCGCTGGACGGGGAGGGTGTGTCCCGCATCATGCTGTCGTGGGAAGGCCGCGACGGCGAGCCGATCGAGCGCAGGGCGCGGTTTGACGATGTCGTCGAGGGCAGCCGCTTCTCGATGCGCGTGCTCGAGGATACCGCGCTCGATGCCTCGTTCTGGAAAGACTATCGCGAAACCGCAGAGCTGGTTTCCGAAGGCAGTGGCACGCGGGTGACGCTTGGCCGGACGGATCGTTACCGCGGCGTTGCCTTTCTGGTGTTCCGCTACTTCGCCATGCGCCGCGAACTGTCCAAGTTGCAATGTTGGGCGATGACCGGGCAGTACCGCAAGGGCGGCTGGTTCGAGCATCCGCTGAGCCAGGTCGGCTTTGCCGTGCTGTCGGCACTGATCCTGTGGCCGTTCTTCGGCCTCCATCTCGGCGGGCTAGCGCTGGCCGCCATCCTGACGTCCGTCGTGGCCCTGCACGAACTCGGCCACATGGCGGCATTCCGACTGATGGGCCACCGCAAGGCGCGGATGATCTTCATCCCGTTGCTCGGCGGCATCGCCATTGGCGGCCGGCCCTACAACAGCCGTTTCGAAGTGGCCTTCGTGGCGCTGATGGGGGCGGGTTTTTCCGCCTTCCTGGTGCCGATCGTCATCGCCGCCAGCGCGCTGGCCGGCAGCGAGGGGCATAAGGGCGCTGCAGCGCTGCTGGCGGCGCTGGCAGGCTGTGCGGCCCTGTTCAACATCGCCAATCTGGTGCCGGTGTGGAAGTTCGACGGCGGCCAGGTGCTGCGCCAGATCTGCCCGGGGCCGGTCGTGCTGGCGCTGGCCTCGTTCTTCCTGCTCTCGGCGTTCCTGGCGGTGGGCTGGCAGGCCGGCTTTTCCTCCGGCTTCCTGCTGGCGACCGGAGCGGTCTTTTCAATCCTCAGCCTGCTGACGATGGGCAGCGGGGTAAAGCCGCGTTACGAGCTGAAGCCTATCAGTACCTTCGACCGCTTCGCCATCGCCGGCGCGCTGCTGGCGGTGTTCGTCATCCATGGCTGCGGCGTTCTGTGGGCGTCGGCGCAGTTGCTCTGAACTGGTTGGGCCCGAAAGCATCAACCCGTCTTGCGGGCAGCCTTGGCCGGCAAAGCCGCCACGGGACCAAAAACATCCTCGAAGGCTGATTTCAGCGCCAGGTCCAGATCGGCCATGCCGACGGGCAGGCCGAGGTCGACGAGGCTGGTGACCCCGTGGTCCTGAACCCCGCATGGCACGATGCCGCCGAAATGCTCGAGCTCCGGTTCGACATTGATGGCGATGCCGTGAAAGCTCACCCAGCGCCGCAGCCTTATGCCGATTGCCGCGATCTTGTCCTCCGCCGGCGAGCCGTCCGGCAGGGCAGGGCGATCGCGCCGCACCACCCAGACGCCAACCCGGTCCTCGCGGCGTTCGCCGCGCACGTTGAAAGCGGTGAGCGTGCCGATGATCCACTGCTCGAGCGCGGCAACGAAGGCGCGCACGTCCTCGCGCCGCCGTTTCAGGTCGAGCATGACATAGGCGACCCGCTGGCCTGGCCCATGATAGGTGTATTCGCCGCCACGCCCGGCGGCAAAGACCGGAAAGCGATCGGGCTCGATCAGGTCCTCGATGCGGGCGCTGGTGCCTGCGGTGTAGAGCGGGGGATGCTCGACCAGCCAGACCATTTCGCCGGCGGCCCCGCTGCGGATCGCCTCGGCCCGCGCTTCCATGAAGGCCAGCGCATCGGGGTAGGCGGTCAGGCCTGGCTCGATGCGCCACTCGACCGGCGCCGATCCGGGGAGAGGCAGGAACGACGTGGCGATCTGGCTGCGTTCTGTCATGGGTCTTCGTTTTTGTTCGTGCGTGCCGCGATCCCAAAACCGCCTCGCACTTTTGGGCAACATGCATCCGCCTTCCATATGGCGATATCGGGTGCAAACGTCCAGTTCCGCATGCTCATTCCGATCCTGTGGGCCGATATGCCAATCGGTTGAGATTATTGCGCATCGCGCACTTGTTTCGCCGGAGACGATTTGCTACACGCCGCGAGCCGGTCGGTTCCGGCTCCTACCACGTGCGGTCGTGGCGGAATTGGTAGACGCGCAGCGTTGAGGTCGCTGTGGGGCAACCCGTGGAAGTTCGAGTCTTCTCGACCGCACCAAATTTCCTGAAGCAAGCCTTCGGACGCCTTGAGATAACCTCCGGCAATCTGGGATCATCAGACCCTGAATAGGGCGCGCCGCCCTTCCTATAAGGGCCGGACCTCTGGCCCATTCGGCAGATCGACGGTCACGACGAGGCCGCTTGGCTGATTGTCGCGCAACTCGATCTTGCCGCCATGGCCCTGGATGATGTCAGCCACGATCGAGAGACCCAGACCAAAACCGTGTTTCGACGCGACGCCGCGCGACATGTCCTCCTTGAAGAAGGGTTCGAAAACGCGGGAGCGCGCCGTCATCGAGATGCCAGGCCCATCGTCGCCCACCGCGATGCGCGCTGCCGTGTCGGTCTGCGTCAATGCGACGGTGACGTTGCCGGCGAATTTGACCCCGTTGTCGCACAAATTGGTGATGGCGCGCGCCAGCGCATTTGGTTTGCACCAGCCCAGAAGCCTGTCCGGCCCGGAATAGGAAACCGAAAACCCGACATCAGAGAATTCGGCGCAGACGGTTTGCAGCACGCTGGCAATGTCGGCCCGCTGCAGCTTTTCCATCGAGACGTCGTTGCGCAGATAGGTCAGGGTTTCGTCGATCAGATCTTCGATGTGCTGAACGTCGGACAATATGCCGGTTCGAACGGGGCCGTCATCCATGCGCTCGGCGCGAAGCCGCAGCCGGGTCAACGGCGTGCGCAGATCATGACTGACGCTGCGCAGCATGCGGGTGCGGTTTTCGATCATGGTGCGGATGCGCGTTCGCATCCTGTTCAGCGCGCGCGCCAGGCCGACCATTTCGATGGAGCCGCGCTCGGCGAAAAGCTCGTTGCCATTCTCGATCTCGGCTTCCCCCACTGCGTTCGAGATGCGCTTCAACGGCTCCGTCACGGCCCAGACCGCAAACAGCCAGATCAGCACGGGCAAGGCGATGAAAGCCATGAACCTGTAGAACGAGACACGGACGAAGCCTGATGTCCGCCAGGAATCGGGCATGCCGAAATGCGCCAGGACGCTTTGCCGGTCCAGATCGATGACAAACGCGTATTGGCCGCCGATCCTTTTCCAGCGCCCAGGGATCGAGCCGCTCTCGATCTGGAGAAGCCATCCGATGCTTCGCCATTGCAGATAGGAATCTGGAATATCGCTGATCTGTTGCCTGGGCAGGATCTTGAAATCAAAGCCCGCGCGTGTCGCCGCGGCCAGAACGGCGCCGCGGGCTTCGGCTGGCGTTTCGCGCAACAAGGCAGCGACAACCGCAGCCCGCCTGGCGCTATCTTCAACGACAGGAAGGTCGATATTCGCTATCAAACCCTCGACGACCGATCCGACGGACATGATCGCGATCACCGCGATGAAAATGATCGCCGCGAACTGCCCACGCACCGACTGCGGCAGGAAACGGCGGACCAAGCGCCTCACGCTTCCTCCACCGTGGCGGTGAAGATGTAGCCACCCAGCCGTACAGTCTTGAGAAGAACCGGATCGCGCGCGTCCTTTTCGATCTTCTGGCGGATCCGGCTGACATGGACGTCGACGCTTCGCTCGATCGGGCCGGCAAGCCCGGCATGGGTGACGCTGAGAAGCTCCTCGCGCGACAGAACCCGGCCCGCATTGCGGCAGAACGCCAGCAGCAGGTCGAATTCATGCGTCGTGGTCGCAACCCGCGCATTGCTGGGATCATGCAGTTGCCGGCGAACGGGATCGAGGCGCCAGCCGTTGAAGCGAAGCACCTTTGTGCGGTCGCGTTCGTCGGGAGCGTAAGCCGTGCGGCGCAGCAACGCCCTTATCCTTGCCGTCAGTTCGCGCGCGCTGAACGGTTTGGTCACGTAATCGTCGGCGCCGATTTCCAGTCCGAAGATGCGGTCGATTTCCTCGCCAAGCGCCGTCAGCATCAGGATCGGAACGTTCGTTTGCGCACGAAGCCGGCGGCAGATGCTGAGACCGTTCTCGCCAGGCAGCATGATGTCGAGCACGATGAGATCGAATTTCTGGTTGCGAAGCGCGGCGTTCATGCGGACGCCGTTGGCGGCGATTTCCACGATCATGCCGTTTTCCGTCAGCGTCTCGCCGAGCATGCGGGCGATCTCGATATCGTCTTCGACAATGAGGATATACGGGCCTTGCCTCGGCGATTTGAACTCGGCGTCCAGATCGATCCGGCTGGAGCCTAGCGCGGCCTGCATTGTATTATGTGTGGCCATCAAAACCGATATCCGACGAGAAGCATCCCCGAGGGCTGGACCTTGTCGGCGACAACAGGGCTGTCGACAGCGTCCCCCATAAGAATGCCGACCCCCGCCTGGCCACGCACCATCCAGTTCCGATTGAGCATATATGTGGCGGAAATCGAAAAATCGGCGCGCTTCAACCCGGCGCCGGCATCATAACGCGCCAGCCCTGAGCGAGCCGACTGCTCCGGCGTGACGCCGAAATAGGCCTGCATGTATTTCTCGTCGGCGAAGATGACCGATGCGCCGGCGCCGACAATCAACGATTGGGAGAGCGGCCGCGTCACCTCGATGCCAAGCGTGCCCTGCACGCCGTCGCTGCCGCCGATGGTCTTGTCCAGTTGCGCGAAGATTTCCGCTGGACCGAATTTCACCGCCGCCTTGGCGCCGACGACCGCGCCCATGTCGACATCCCCCAGGCCGCGCAGATGATCGGCAACGTCCTCCTTGCGGCCCATGTCGTACCCAAGCCGCGCGCCGAGTTCGAACGGCCCGTGTTGATAGAGGGCGATGTTGGCGCCCGTCGGATCGATTCTCACCGTGTCGAGGAATGTCGCCGATATGAAAGGCACCGGCATGACCTTGAACTCGTTGCTGCCCTCATATTTGGGGACGATGATGGCGCCGCCGCCCAGCACGACATGCCAGTCGGCCAGTTTCTGTTCGAAGCGCCCGAAACGCGAAGGATCGGGCGGCGGGGTCAGATCCTCGGTGTCGACGGCGATGGCGTCCGCCGCCTGCGCGATCTGCGACTGCGTTGAAAACAGGATTGCCATCGCCGCGAGAGAGGCCCGGCCGGCGAAGAGTCTAGAAACCATTTTGAACATGCATGCTCCAGAGCAGAGAGGCAGTAAGAGCCCCCGATGATCCGGACTATTTCAGGTGAAAATGGCTGCATGCGTGAAGTGATGTTAAGTCTTGTTGCGCAATCTTGGCCTGATCTTGGCTCCTGTAGGCCGCTCGAATGTTTGGAAGAGACCATTGGGCGGCGTATTCCGGTCCCGCCCCGTGCCCGGCAACGGCCCGCAGGGCCGAGTGTTGGTGGAGGTTATGCCGCCTTCTTCATCCGCGCCAGCGTATCGGCAACCACCTCGCCAAACGACGACGGCGTCGGCACGATAATGACGCCTGCCTCCTTCAGGATTTCGACCTTCTCTTGCGCCGACTCGCCGAAGGCGGAGATGATGGCGCCGGCGTGGCCCATGCGGCGGCCTTTCGGGGCGGAGAGGCCGGCGATGTACGCGATCAGGGGCTTGCGCATGTTGTCGCGTGCCCAAATCGCGGCTTCCGCCTCTTGCGGTCCGCCGATCTCGCCGATCATCACCACGGCGTCGGTCTCGTCGTCCTGCTCGAACAGTTTCAGCATGTCCTTGAAGGAGGAGCCGTTGATCGGGTCGCCGCCGATGCCGACGCTGGTGGACACGCCGATGCCGAGCGCCTTCATCTGCGAGGCGGCTTCGTAGCCAAGCGTGCCGGAGCGGCCGACAATGCCGACGCGGCCGGGCAAGTAGATGTTGCCGGGCATAATGCCCATCAGCGCCTGTCCAGGGGTAATCATGCCGGCGCAGTTCGGGCCGATCAGCCGCATGCGGTCCTCGTAGCGGTAGCGGCGCATGTAGCGCTTGACCTGCATCATGTCCTGCGAGGGGATGCCGTCGGTGATGCAGACGCAGAGTTTTATGCCGGCATCCGCGGCTTCCATGATCGAATCGGCGGCGAAGGGCGGCGGCACGAAGACGATGCTCGCCTCCGCGCGGGTCTCGCGCACCGCGCCCTTGACCGTGTTGAAGACGGGCAGGCCGAGATGCGTCTGGCCGCCCTTGCCGGGGGTGACGCCACCGACCAGCTTGGTGCCGTAGCGTTTCATGTCCTCGGCATGGAAGCTGCCGATCTTGCCGGTGAAACCCTGGACGATGACGCGGGTGCTGCGGTTGAGCAGGATTGCCATTTTCTCGACCTCCCTCAGGCTGCTTTTTTCTTGGCGGCCGCGCGCCAGGCGGCGACGGCTTTTTCGGCGGCTTCGGCCAGCGTGTCGGCGACGATCACCGCCTCGCCGGAATCGGCCAGGATGCGGCGTCCTTCCTCGGCCTTGGTGCCGGAGAGCCGCACCACCAGCGGCACGGTGACGCCGACCTCGCGGATCGCCTTGACAACGCCCTCGGCGACCCAGTCGCAGCGGTTGATGCCGGCGAAGATGTTGACCAGGATGGTCTCGACATTCTTGTCGCCCAGCACTGCCCGGAAGGATTTCGCCACCCGCTCGGGCGAGGCGCCGCCGCCAATGTCGAGGAAGTTGGCCGGCTCGCCGCCGGCGATCTTGATCATGTCCATCGTCGCCATGGCGAGACCGGCGCCGTTGATGATGCAGCCTATATTGCCGTCCAGGCCGACATAGGAGAGGCCACGGTCGCTGGCGAAGGTTTCGCGCGGGTCTTCCTGGCTCTTGTCGCGCAGTTCGGAGATTTCCGGCCGCCGGAACAGGGCGTTCTCGTCGAACGACATCTTGGCGTCGAGCGCCACGAGATTGCCGTCGCGGGTCACCACCAGCGGATTGATCTCGAGCATCGAGGCGTCGTAGTCGCGGAACACTTGGTAGCAGCTGAAGATGGTCTCGGTGGCCTTGCCGATCAGGTCGTGGTCGAGGCCGAGCCCGAAGGCGATCTCGCGGGCCTGGAAACGCTGCATGCCGACGCCGGGATCGACCGTGGTGCGCAGGATGGAATCGGGGGCCTTCTCGACGATGTCCTCGATCTCCATGCCGCCGGCGGCCGACGCAACGATCATGACGCGCTCTTCCTTGCGATCGAGCACGAAGCCGACATAGAGTTCCTGCGCGATATCGACGGCCTCCTCGAGGTAGAGCCTGGAGATCAGCTTGCCGCGCGGTCCGGTCTGCTGCGTCACCAGCTTGCGCCCGAGCATGGCTTCGGCGGCGCTGGAGATTTCCTCGTCATTGGCGCACAGCTTGATGCCGCCGGCCTTGCCGCGCGCGCCGGAATGAACCTGCGCCTTCAAGACCCATTTGCCGCCGCCGATCTCGCGCGCCCGGTAGGTCGCCTGTTCGGGGCTGTAGGCCAGCCCGCCGCGCGGCACATGCACGCCGTGGCGAGCGAGCAGTTCCTTGGCCTGATATTCGTGGATGTCCATTGTTGTCCTCCCGTAACTTTCAATGCGCGGCGACGCGCGGCTCCCGTTGGTTAAGTTGGCCGGCGCGTTCGATGGCTTCGTTGACCACCAGAACGTTCCTCGCCATGCGCTCCGACGCGGCGTCGATCATCTTGCCGTCGAGTGCGGCGGCGCCTTTGCCCAGAGCCTCGGCTTCCTTGAGCACCTCAAGGATGCGCCTGGCCCGCGCGACCTCCTTTTCCGGCGGCGAGAAGACGTCGTTGGCGAGCGCGATCTGCGAGGGGTGGATCGCCCATTTGCCTTCGATGCCCAGCGCCGCGGCGCGTTTGGCCCCGGCGATGTAGCCCTCGGGATCGGAGAAATCGCCGAACGGCCCGTCAATGGCGCGCAGGCCATAGGCCCTGCAGGCAACCGTCATGCGCGACAGGGCGAAATGCCACTGGTCGCCGGGATAGTCGGGGTTGAGGCCGCCAATGTTGACGGTGCGCGCCTTGCAGCTTGCGGCATAGTCGGCGACACCGAAATGCATGGCTTCCAGCCGGCCGGGCGTCGCGGCGATCGCCTCGACATTGGCCATACCGAGCGCCGTCTCGATCAGCGCTTCGAGGCCGACGCGGGTCTTGAAACCCTTGGCCATCTCGATCTGGTTGACCATGGCCTCGACCATGTAGAGGTCGGCCGGCACGCCGACCTTCGGCACCAGGATGGTGTCCAGGCGGTCGCCGGCCTGTTCCATGACGTCGACCACGTCGCGGTACATGTAGTGCGTATCCAGCCCGTTGATGCGCACCGAGACGGTCTTGCCCTTGGCGCGCCAGTCGATGTCGTTGAGCGCCTGGATGATGTTCTTGCGGGCGCGTTCCTTGTCGGGCGGGGCGACCGCGTCCTCGATGTCGAGGAAGACGAAGTCGGCGGCGCTGTTGGCTGCCTTGTCGATCATTTCCGGGCTGGAGCCGGGAACCGCCAGCTCGCTGCGCTGCAGCCGCAATTTCTTCAAATGGTTGATGGTGTGGCTCATCGTCGGCTCCCTCAGGCGGCTTCGGCGACCGGCACGGCGGCCGAGGCGCGGAAATGCTGGATGGCGGCGCCGACGCCGGAGCCCGGCGCCAGCCTGACGCCGCAATCGAGCAGCGCCATTTCGGCCGCCGACAGCGAGGCGAGCACCATCACCTCGTTCAGCCAGCCGAGATGGCCGATGCGGAAGACCTTGCCCATCACCTTGTTGAGGCCACCGCCGAGCGAGGTTTGGTAGGTACGGTAGGCGCGCTTGACGATGTCGGCGCTGTCGATGCCTTCCGGCACCAGAATGGCGCTGACCGTATCGGAGTGCCATTTCGGCGCCTTGGCGCAGAGTTTCAGGCCCCAGGCGTCGACCGCCTTGCGCACGCCTTCGGCGAGGCGATGATGGCGGGCGAAGATGTTGCCCAGCCCTTCCTCGGCGATCAGGTCGAGCGAGGCGCGCAGGCCGCGCAGCAGCTGCGTCGCCGGCGTGTAAGGGAAATAACCGGCATCGTTGGCGCGGATCATGTCCTCGAAGGAGAAGAAGCAGCGCCGGTGGGTGGCGGTTCGCGAAGCGACAAGCGCCTTCTTGCTGACGGAAAGGAAACCGAGGCCGGCGGGCAGCATGAAACCTTTCTGCGAGCCGCTGACGGCGCAGTCGACGCCCCATTCCTCCTGGCGGAAATCGATCGAGCCGATCGACGACACGCCGTCGACGAAGAGCAGGGCAGGGTGGTTGGCATCGTCGAGCGTGGCGCGGCAGCCGGCGACATCGCTGGTCACGCCGGTCGCCGTCTCGTTCTGCGTGCAGAAGACGGCCTTGATACGGTGCGCCTTGTCCGCCTTCAGCCGCTCGGCATAGAGCTCGAGCGGCACGCCGGTGCCCCATTCGCAGTCGATGACATCGACCTCGAAGCCGAGGCGCTCGGCCATGTCGACCCACAGATGCGAGAACTGGCCGAAGCGCGACATCAGCACGCGGTCGCCGGGGCTGAGCACGTTGGTCATCGCCGCTTCCCAGGCGCCGGTGCCCGAGGACGGGTAGATGAAGACGCGGCCGGTCTCGTTCCTGAAGACTGTCTTGATGTCCTCGAACAGCGGCAAAGTCAGATCCGGGAAAGATGCGGCGCGCATGTCCTCCATTGGGAGGTTCATCGCCTGCCGGACCTGTTCGGGGATGTTGGTCGGTCCGGGAATGAAGAGATGGGTGAAACCGGCCATGGTGCGAACTCCTCCTGATCCAGCAAAGCGGTGGGGGGAGTTTCGTTTCGACGGCTAAAGCCAACAACACCTTGGCGGGTAAGATCTCGCCGCGAGCGGGTGGGGCGGGCCTACCCGGTTGGCCTACCCGAAAGGCTGCTTCTGGGTGCGCCTCTCGCGCGCATAGAGCGCGACGGCCATCGCCCGGTTGCGGACGTCGAGCTTGTCGTAGAGATTCTTCAGGTGGTACTTCACCGTGTTCTCGGAAATGCCGGTGCGCGTGGCGATCTGCAGATTGGTCCAGCCGTCGGAAAGCACCGCCAGCAGCTCGCGCTCACGCACCGTGAGCTGCGCGAGCGGCGTGTCGTTGACCTTGTTGATGTCGATATAGGGGATGCAGATGCGGCCATGCGCCACTGCCAGGATCGTGTCGAAGATGATGGCCGGATCGTCGAACTGAAAACAATAGCCCTGCGCTCCCAGCCGTACGCATTGCTTCAGGATGCCGATGTCATGGTCGTTGGAAAAGACGGTGATGCGCACGTCGAGCTTGCGGCTCTGGACCTCGGCCAGCACATCCGCGCCGTCCATGTCGGCGAGCTTCCAGCCGATGATTGCGACGTCGAATCCGCCCTTCGCCGCCAGATCCAGGAATTGCTTGCCGCTCTGCACGCTGCCCAACAAGTCGAACCGGCCATCGCATTCGAGCATCTCGCGCAGCGCCGATATGACGAATGGATTGCGTTCGGCGACGACAATGCGCATGCGCCGGTCGCCAATTGCCTTGCTCGTTTTCCCGGGCTTGCTGTTCAAGGGCCGTTTTTGTCCTGGGGTGGTTGTGCCGCAACTCAAAGGTCAGGCTTCAGGCCTGGACCCGCACCATGACAATTCTGCCCCAATCGCGCGGGGGTGCTCTTTCCCCAGCGACATCGGCTGTCGCGCCGTCTGAAGCCACGATTCGCTGGTTGCTGATGGGACAGGCGCCGCCAGGGCAGACATCCGGCGATACGCTCACCACGTGGCATGGAACCAGCGTTTCGTTTGATATTCCATGCCTTAGAGCGATAAGTTCTCAAATCGAATCGCGTCTGCAGGCGAGGTGCATCGAATTTTCGCGAAACCGGTTTCCGCTTTAAGGTCCGATGCTCTAGACCTGAGACACGATTTTTCCGGGAATGGCGGGAGGCGCTGTTGGAGGACAAGCAGACGATCTCCGCCAAGGCGGCCGACGACATCCACGCTGATATCTATGGCGAGGACGGTGCGGTCCTTTCGTCCTTCCTTGCCCAGATCGGCGCCGCGATCGCCGACCGCGATACGCTGACCCTCAAGCATGAAGTCGACCATCTCCACCAGTCGGAACTCGGCGACCTGATCGAGGCGCTGCATCCCGAACAGCGGCGCGCGCTGGTCGAACTGCTGGGCGCCGATTTCGACTTCTCCGCGCTGACCGAGGTCGACGAGGCGATCCGCATGGAGATCGTCGATCACCTGCCCAATGCGCAGATCGCGCAGGCGGTGCAGGAACTCGATTCCGACGACGCCGTCTACATTCTCGAAGACCTTGAAAAGGAAGACCAGGACGAGATCCTGTCGCAACTGCCGTTCACCGAACGGATCAGGCTGCGCCGTTCGCTGGACTATCCCGAAGAGACCGCCGGGCGGCGCATGCAGACGGAGTTCGTCGCGGTGCCGCCGTTCTGGACCATCGGCCAGACCATCGACTACATGCGTGAGGACAAGAACCTTCCCGACCGTTTCAGCCAGATCTTCGTCATCGATCCGACCTTCAAGCTCGTCGGCGCCATCGATCTCGACCAGATCCTGCGCACCAAGCGCGCGGTCAAGGTCGAGGATGTCATGCATGAGACGCGCCACGCCATTCCGGCGACCATGGATCAGGAAGAGGCGGCGCGCGAATTCGAGCAGTACGACCTCTTGTCGGCCGCCGTCGTTGACGAGAACGAACGGCTGGTCGGCGTGCTGACCATCGACGATGTCGTTGACGTCATTCAGCAGGAAGCCGAGGAAGATCTGCTGCGCATGGGCGGCGTCGGCGACGAGGAACTCTCCGACACGGTGTTTGCAACCTCGCGTTCGCGGGTTCCCTGGCTGCTCGTCAACCTTGTCACGGCATTCCTGGCGGCATCGGTGATCGGGCTGTTCGACCACACGATCGAGCGGATCGTGGCGCTCGCCGTGCTGATGCCGATCGTCGCCGGCATGGGCGGCAATGCCGGTTCGCAGACCATGACCGTCACCGTGCGGGCGCTGGCGACGAAGGATCTCGACATCTACAACGCCGCCCGAATCATCCGCCGCGAAGTGGGTGTGGGCTTCATCAATGGCGCTGTCTTTGCCGTTTTGATCGGCATCGTCGCCGCCCTGTGGTTTCGTGATGCCAATCTGGGCGGGATCATCGGCGCGGCGATGATCATCAACATGTTCGCGGCCGCCCTTGCCGGTATCCTGATCCCGCTCATGCTCGACCGATTCAAGATCGATCCGGCCGTGGCGTCGGCGGTTTTCGTCACCACCGTCACCGACTGCGTCGGCTTTTTCGCCTTCCTCGGCCTCGCAAGCTGGTGGTTCGGCGTCAGGTAGCCTCAATTGACTTTTACGTAAATGCCGTGCGAGGCTCGTGCGGGGGCCATGTCGATTCCGGCGGGCAAGGGTTTGGTTCGGGACGGGAGGCAGCGCCGCCTGGCGTTGCCCCGGGGTTCGGGCATGGAGCGACAATGCGGGAATATTACTCGATCACCGAACTGACCCGCGAATTCGACGTGTCGACGCGGACGCTGCGTTTCTATGAGGACGAGGGGCTGGTGCAGCCGGTGCGGCGTGGCCGTACGCGGCTGTTTCGCCCGTCCGACCGCCATCTCATCCGGCAGATTATGCGCGGAAAGCGGCTCGGTTTCTCGATCAACGAGATCCGCGAAATCATCCAGATGTACAAGGAGCCGCCGGGCGAGGTCGGGCAGCTGAAGCTGATGATCAAGCGCATCGAGGAAAAGCGCGAGGATCTCAGGCAAAAACGCCGCGACCTCGAGGAAACGCTGGCCGAACTCGACCAGGCGGAGGAGTCCTGCGTCGAGCGGCTGGTTGAGCTCGGCGTCAATACGTAACGCCGCTCAGATCCAGCGCCGCACCCTTTTGGCGTAATCGCGATATCTCTTCCCAAACTTCGCCGCCAGGATCTTTTCCTCACGCTCGATCGCGACCTTCTGCGTGGCGAAGGCCGCGATGAACGCCAGCGGCAGGAACCATACGATCCCCGTGACAAAGGCGACGCCGATTAGTAGCAGCGTGTTGGCGAGATACATCGGGTTGCGGGTGACGCCGAATGGCCCTGTGGTGACGAGGTGGTCCGGCACTGCATTGGGGTTGAGCGTCGTCCTGGCTCGGACCATGGTGCGAATGGCGGTGAACCAGAGCGCCGCGACGGCGAATAGTGCCACCCAGCCGGCCGCGAACAGCAGGTCGCCCAGCAGATCGCCGATCCAGGGCAGCGGATAGAGCAGGCCGAGAATGACGCTGATGGCGATTGCTGCGACGTAGATCACCGGCGGCCACGGTATCACGCCGGGCTTCGGCTGGGTTCCGGTCATTGCGTTCCTCCCTCGTTCATCTTGTCCTCGGTCTGGCCCGTGCAGCTGGCGGCCAGATCGCCCAGATGCGCTCGGAATTCCGCAGTCTGGTCGTTGTTCTCGAGCCGATCAAGCGCGGCCTCGCCCTCGAGCGTCGTCAGCATGCAACTGCAATAGCTCGAACAGAAGGTCGCGTTGCGCGTCTGCTCACATGAACGCTGGCAGGTTTTCAGGAAATTGACCTGCACGGTTTCGACCTGAGCCGGCATGACTTGCGAGAACAGCCAGACGCAGCCGATCAGCAGCGGCTGGTGGATCAGGTAGAAAGCGAGGCTGTGGCGGCCGATGAAGACCAGCGGATTGGCCCAGCGGCCCGGCATGAGGCTCGCCAGGCGGGCTCGCAGGCCGGAGGCTGAGGCGAGTTTCGCTACCCCGATGCCGACAAGCACCGCGCCGAACCACGGAAACAGCGGCACATAGTCGTTGGAGCGTGGGTTGATCGCCGACAGGCCGATCCACCACAGCCAGGGATGGTCCAGCGCTTCGAAGCGCAGATAGACGGGCGCGGCGATGACCAGCGCGGCAATGACAAGGGTCAGCAGGGCGGGCAGCCGCAGGAAGGCGAGGCCGAGCAGGCTGGCGAGCGCGATCTCGTGCAGGATGCCGAAGAAGATGAATCCGTCCGGCGTCGCGATACGGGTTACCACCGAAATGGCGATCGCCGCTCCGGCGACCATGGCGAAACGCTTCCAGAAACCGTTCCAGCGAATTTGCTGGCCGTGCGCGAGGTAGAGGCTGACGCCGACCAGGAACAGGAAGGTCGAGGCGATGCAGCGCGCGTAGATCTTCCACCAGCCGAAGGCGGTGAGGCCTGGATCGGTATAGCCGAAGAATTCCAGGTCCCAGGTGAAATGGTAGCTCGCCATGGCCAGCAGCGCGATGCCGCGCACGATGTCGATGGCGACGATGCGCCTGGATGGCTCCGGAGCGGGTGCGGTCGGCGTATGGATGGTCATGGTCTCGCGATCTGATTCAGCCCCGCGTGAGAACTATCACGGTTGGACCGGACAGAAGAAGCCGGGGCGTTGGATCAAGCGACGCTTTAGGCCAGTGCCGGGAAGTCGTTGACCGACTTCGCTTTTCACGGCCTATGCGTCGGTTTCCTCTTAATCGTCCGGGAACGGCCAAGGCAGATTTGGCCGGTGATTCTGCTTTGGGGAAGCAATGTCCACCCATGTGCGCCATCCAATCTGGCTCCCGGCCCTCAGGGCCGCGGATGCGCGCACCTTCGCCTCGCTCTATGCGGTCGAATCCTTTGCCCGCGCCACGGTGTCGAGCGTCATCCCGATCCAGGCCTACGAGATCCTGCACAATGAGCAGATCGTCTCGATCCTCTACACCATCGTGGCGCTGCTCGGCCTGTCGGTAACCTTGTTCATGCCGATGCTGATCCGCCGCTTTGCCCGGCGCTGGGTCTACACCGCCGGCGCCTGCCTGCTCGCCATCGGCTCGCTGTTCTTCGTCACCCACACGCTGGCCGGGCAATTGGCAGGCATGCTTTGCCGGGTGATGGGCGCCAGCGCCCTTTCGATCACGCTCAACCTCTACATCATGGACCACATCCGCAAGACCGACTTCATGCAGGCCGAATCGCTGCGCATGGCGTGGTCGATGTTTGCCTGGACCGGTGGGCCGACGCTCGGCATCTTCCTCTACACGCGCTTCGGCATCTATGCCGCGCATGGTGCGGTGGCGGTGTTCGCGCTGGCGCTCTTGGCGCTGTTCTGGACCTATCGCCTGGGCGACAACCCATCGATCCGGCCCGGCAAGACACGGCCAGCCAATCCGCTCGCCAATATCGGCCGCTTCGTCGCGCAGCCCAGATTGAGGCTTGCCTGGCTGATCGCCTTCGGCCGCTCCTGCTTCTGGACGACGTTCTTCGTCTATGGGCCGCTGTTCATGGTGATCACCGGCGAGGGCAAGCTGGCCGGCGGCCTGCTGGTTTCGGGGGGCAACGCACTGCTCTTCATGGCGATCTTCTGGGGCAAGGCCGGAAAACGCTTTGGCGGCCGGCGCACCATGACATTCGCTTATTTCGCCATGTCGGCGATGCTTCTGGCGGCGGGTGTCGTCGGAGAGAGCGTGCCGCTGCTCACCGGCGTCTTCCTGCTGTGCGGCGCCTTCTTCACTATTGCGCTCGACGCACTGGGCTCGACCGCCTTCATGCGTTCGGTGCGCTCCTATGAACGGGCGCAGATGGCGGCGGTCTACCGCACCTATCTCGATTTTTCCGAACTGACGCCGCCGCTTGTCTATTCGGTAGTGCTCGCCTTCTTCGGGCTGGGCTCGGTGTTCGTCACGCTTGGTCTGCTCGCGGCGGTTTGCGGGTTCGTGACTTGGCGTTACCTGCCGAAGTCTCTGTGAGGATCATGGTCAAAGTGCCGCGTGGCGCTCGCGCACCCAGTTGTGGAAACGGTGCAGGTCATACTCCTCGGGCATGAGCACGCCGGCATGGTGGCGCATCGAGCGCAGGCCCCTCTGGTTGACCTCGCAGATGGCGGCGTCCTCTTCCAGCACCTGTGTGCCGAAGGCGACGATGTTGTCGATGTCGGTCGCGGCCAGCGCCTCGGGCGCGAACAGCCATTCGGCGATAAGCTCCGTCTGTTCGGGACCGAGCGGCACCAGGCGTACCGTCCTGACATAGTCGACATGGCCGACGATGAACATTGAGGGCAGGCTGGTGGCGTAGGTCTGGCCGGCGACGCGTTCGGCCGGCGTCAACCCGGAGAAGACCGGCCCGTGCGTCTTGCCGTCGCGCGACCAGGTCTCGGCGCCGGCACGCAGGCCTCCGGAAAACTCCGGCGCGTCATTGTCGGCGTGGCGCGTCCATTCGGGATCGTCGTGCCGGCTCATCAGACCTCGGCCATAGATTGGCACCAGGCGCGACAGGTCCTTGTGGATGCCCGGGCAGTGCAGGCACTCGTTGAAGTTCTCCCAAAAGATCTTCCAGTTGCAGTGCATCACCTTGCGCAGCACATGGCCCGATACCAGCGTTTCCAGCGGCCAGTTGCCGAGATTGCCGGAGGCAGGATCGAAGGATGCCTGCGCGGAGTCCGCCGCACCCTCCTGCAGATTGATGAACACGAAGCCGCGCCACACCGAGAGCGCGACGCGGTAGAGCGGATGGTCGGCCTTGTCGAAGCCGTCCGGCAACGATTTCGACGGCACGCGCACGAGGTCGCCGCGCAGCGAATAGGACCAGGCATGATAGGGGCAGGTGATCAGCCGCGCCTTCAGCCGGCCCTCGCTCTCCTGGCAAAGCTGCGAACCGCGATGCCGGCAGGTGTTGTGGAAGGCGCGCAGGGCGCCGGTGTCGTCGCGCAGCACGATGATGTCCTGCGTGCCGATGCGAAACCTGCGGAAGGCCAGCGGCTGGGCCAGATCGGCCTCGCGGCAGACGAGCAGCCAGTTTTTGTACCAGATGGCGTCGAGGTCGCGCTGGTAGCTCTCACCGTCCCAATAGGCCGACGAGGGCAGGGTCGGCTCGGCCTGGGTCAGGCCATTGTAAGGGGCGCGCTCACCGGCAATGGGCTGCATGGCTGGCTTCCTGTGAAGCGGCCAGCCGACACCCGGTCAGGAGAATTGTCAATTGTCGTGCCTGGAGACGGCATGGCGCAATCGCGCTGTTTGCCGGCGGAATTTGGTTTGCCGCGTGTCGCGATTTTCCCTATAGTCATGCAGTCGTCGGTTCCGTTTTGGAGCCAAGAGGGAATGCGGTGCGGGCGAAATTCTTGCCCAATGCCGTGGCTGCCCCCGCAACTGTGTGCGGTAGTCCTCTCCATATGCCACTGAAGATTCGTCTTCGGGAAGGTGGGGAAGGGCGCTGATCCGTGAGCCAGGAGACCTGCCGACGACGGCAAAACTGACAGGCCCTCGGGTGGAGGGTGAAAGGACAAGATATGAATACCGCTTCCGTCTCCCTCGGCGCCTCCGTCTCCTCGCAGTCGCGCTTCATGCAGCTGGCGCTTGCCGCGCTGCTCGGCACGTTCATCATCGGCTTTGTCGGCTTCTCGCATATCGATGCGGTCCACAATGCGGCTCACGACTATCGCCATTCGATGGGTTTTCCCTGCCACTGACGAAGGCCTGACATCATGAATTTGTTTCGCAACGTCGTGTTCATCGCGGCGATCGCAGGGCTCGTGGGGGGCATTGCGCTCGCCTGCATGCAAGCCTACGCGACCGACCCACTGATCCTGAAGGCGGAAGTCTATGAAAAGGCCGGCGGCGGCCATCACCACGACCACGCCGCTGTTACCACAAACGACAACGCCATGAGCTCGGCCGTTCCGGCTGACAATGCCATGAGCGGCGCGGCCCCGGCTCCTGCGGAAGCGGCCGCCCCGGTCGAGGACGAAGGCTGGGCTCCGGCCGACGGTTTCGAGCGCTTCGCCTTCAATGTCCTTGCCAACATCGTCAGCGGTATCGGTTTTGCGCTGATCCTGGTCGCTGTCTCCGAATTCATGGGCGGTATCGGCAACTGGCGGCAGGGTGTCTTCTGGGGCCTAGCTGGCTTCGCTATATTCACTTTGGCACCTGGGCTCGGCCTACCGCCGAAACTGCCGGCAATGCCTGACGCCGATCTCTTGCAGCGCCAAATCTGGTGGACTTTGACAGTGGTGGCGACTGCCGCCGGCCTTGGGCTCATCGCGTTCCGCAAGTCACTGCCTCTTGCCCTTCTTGGCATTGCTCTTATCGTGGCGCCGCATATCGTTGGCGCGCCGCAACCCGATAGCTTCGTGACGCCAATCCCCGAAGGCTTGCATCACCAGTTCATCGTGGCCTCAACGCTCACCCGTCTAGTGTTCTGGCTGGTGCTCGGCGCTGTCGTCGGCGTTGTGCGCGGACGCTTCACCGGCACCGCGACCAGCCTGCGCGACAGCTTTGCCTGATCGAAGCTCGCTGACCTTCATCATCGGCGGTGCCCGCTCCGGCAAGAGCGCGCACGCCGAAATCCTGGCGACGGCCTTGCCTTCGCCATGGATCTACATCGCCACGGCGCAGGCCTATGACGACGAGATGCGCGAGCGCATCGCGCTGCACCGCTCGCGGCGCGGCGCGGGCTGGACGACCATCGACGCGCCGCTCGACCTTTCCGGCGCCCTTGAGGCCTTGCCCGACAACCAGCCGGTGCTGGTCGATTGCCTGACGCTGTGGCTGACCAATCACATGCTGGCCGATCACGACGTCGGCGCCGAGTGCCGGCGGCTGGCGGATGTGCTGTCGCGGCCGCGCGGCCCATGGTTCGTGGTCTCCAACGAAGTCGGCCAAGGCATCGTGCCGGACAATGCCCTGGCGCGCCGTTTTCGCGATGACGCCGGCCGGCTCAACCAGCAGGTCGCGGCGATCGCCGATACGGTGCTGCTGATGGTGGCGGGGCTACCGCTGAAGGTGAAGTGACATGACCGACATCGACAATAAGGACGAAGAGCGCCATCGCGCCAAGATGGCCAAGCGCAAGGCGGTGCAGGATGCCGAGGTGGCGAGCAAGACGGTCGAAAAGGGCCTGCTGATCGTCAACACCGGTCCGGGCAAGGGCAAGACCACGGCTGCCTTCGGCCTGGCGCTGCGGATGCTTGGCTACGGCAAGCGCGTCGGCGTCGTGCAGTTCATCAAGGGCAAATGGCACACCGGCGAGAAGGATGCGTTTGCCGCTTTCGGCGACCGCGTCGTCTGGCACGCAATGGGCGAGGGCTTTACCTGGGAGACCCAGGATCTGAAGCGCGATATCGCTGCCGCCGAGGCTGCCTGGACCAAGGCGCTGGAGTTGATCGCCGATCCCTCGATCAGCCTTGTCGTGCTTGACGAACTCAACATCGCGCTGCGCTATGATTATCTCGATCTCGACAAGGTAGTTGCGGCGCTGAAGGCGCGCCGCGAGGGACTGCATGTCGTCGTCACCGGCCGCAACGCCAAGCCGGCGCTGGTCGAGGCGGCCGATCTGGTCACCGAGATGGGCGTGACCAAGCACCACTTTTCGGCAGGCGTGAAGGCGCAGCAGGGGATCGAGTTCTAGAACGCAACAACGGCGATGACCGAAACCACGGCGAACAACGCGATCAGCAAATAATCGGCGACGCGGTAGAGTTTCAGCGCCCGCCTGATGTCGCCGCTGTCGACGTCGCGGCGGCCCCCTTCGCCCATGAAGACGTCATCGACCACGATGCCGCCATAGCTGCGCGGCCCGGCAAGCGCCAGGCCAAGCGCGCCGGCCATGGCCGCTTCCGGCCAGCCGGCATTGGGCGAGCGGTGCCTTTTCGCATCGCGCCACACCGCCTGCCAGGCACTGCGGGGATCGGCGTCCTTGACCAGGAAAGCCGCCAACACGATCAGCAGCGCCGTCAGCCTTGAGGCAGGCAGGTTGATCCAGTCGTCGAAGCGCGCCGCCGCCCAGCCGAAAGCCTCGTGGCGTGGGGTGCGGTGGCCGATCATCGAATCGGCGGTGTTGGCAGCCTTGTAGGCAGCGCCGCCGGCCAGTCCGCCAACACCGGTCCAGAAGGCGGGGGCGACGATGCCGTCGGAAAAATTCTCGGCCAGGCTCTCGATCGCCGCGCGGCAGACGGCGGCGCGGTCGAGCGCTTCGGGATCGCGGCCGACTATGCGCGAGACGGCGACCCGGCCCATGGCGAGGCCGCCCGATTCGAGCGAGTCAGCCACGGCCTCGACGTGTTCGTGGAGGCTCTTCTGCGACAGCAGCGATGTCGCCAGAAGGGCGGCAATGAAAAACCCCAGCGGAACGAACCAGAGCAGGACAAGCTGCACGCAAAGGCCGATCACCGCCGGCACCAGCACGATGACCAGCAGCGCCTGGACGCCACGTTGGCGACGCAACGCGTCGGGATCAGTGGCGCGGTTGAGCCTCAAGTCGAGAAAGGATATCAGCCTGCCGAACCACGTCACCGGATGGCCGATGGCGCGGAAGAGCCAGTCCGGGTAACCCAGGACAAATTCGACGGCCAGTGACAGGAAAGCGATCAGGACTGACATGAAGCTTCTTGATGGAGCGGTGGACCATGGTGGGAGTCTTGGCCGGGCGAGGGCGCTTTTCCCCAGCGCTCCTCTGCCGTTCGTCGACCTTTCGACCGGTATCAATCCGCACTCCTACCCGCTTTTCAACCTGCCCGCCACCTCGCTGTCGCGATTGCCGGAAGCGGGGCGGGCGCGGGAGTTGACGGAGATCGCGGCCAGTACCTATAGCGCGCCGTCGCCGGCCAACGTCGTCGCGGCGCCCGGCACACAGATCCTGCTGCCGCGCGTGGCATCGCTGGTGAGACCCGGCAAGGCATTGGTGCTGGGGCCTACCTATGCCGAACATGCGCGAGCCGCGGCGATCGCCGGGCACCAGGTGAGCGAAGTCAGCGATTTTGCCGCGCTGGCGCAGGCCGACCTTGCCATCATCGTCAATCCGAACAACCCGGATGGGCGCGTCGTCGAGCGCGACCGGTTGCTGGCATTGGCCGCCGGGCTGCGCGCCGGAGGCGGGCTGCTGGTCGTCGACGAGGCGTTCATGGATGTCGGCCCGCGCCAGCACAGCCTCGCCGGCGACGTCGATCAGGGCGGCATCGTCGTGCTGCGTTCCTTCGGCAAGTTCTTTGGCCTGGCCGGGCTGCGGCTTGGCTTCGCGCTTTCCGATCGGCCAACGGTGGAATTGCTGCAAAGGCAATTCGGGCCGTGGGCAGTGGCCGGTCCAGCGCTGGATTATGGCATTCGCGCGCTTGCCGATATTGGCTGGCAGGACGCGATGCGGGCATCGCTCGCCGAGGCAGCCGCGCGGCTGGACGCATTGTTCGGCCGTTTCGGCGTGCCGGTCGTGGGCGGCACCGCGCTATTTCGCTATATCGGTCTTCCGGATGCCGCCGGCCTGTTTTCGGTACTTGGCGCGAGGGGCATTCTGCTTCGCCACTTCAACGACCGGCCGTTTGTGTTGCGGGCCGGCCTGCCGGGGGGCGAGGTGGAATGGGAGCGGCTCGAATCCGCCCTTGCCGAATGGGCGGCGCGGCGCGAGGATCAATCGAAGGGCTCGAAGCAATGATCCATGTCTGCTCGCTGGCAAAGGTCGAGGAAACGGTCGCAAGGAGCGGCGCCGACCGCATGCTGTCGCTGCTCGCCGCCGGAACCGAGGTGGTGCGACCGGCCTCGATCACCCGGGAAAACCATCTGCATCTGGTCATGCACGACATAGCGGTGGCGCAGGAGGGCATGACGATGCCGGGCGAGGAGCATGTCCGCGACGTGCTCGATTTCGCGCGCCGCTGGGATCGGGCGAAGCCCATGGTCGTGCATTGCTATGCCGGCATCAGCCGCTCGACCGCTTCGGCCTACATCATCGCAGCCGCTCTGGCGCCGAAACGCGACGAGGCCGAACTGGCCCGGACATTGCGGGCGCTGTCGCCGTCGGCGACACCCAATCCACGGCTCATTGCGGTGGCCGACGCGCTGCTGGATCGCAACGGCCGCATGATCGAGGCGATCCAGTCGATCGGGCGTGGCGCCGACGCCTTCGAAGGCGCGCCGTTCGCGCTGAAGATCGACGGCTAAAAGCGGCTATCTCAGCCAGTCGGCGAGCTTCGCCTTGTGCACATCCCTGAGCAGGCTGATGAAACCGTCGGCCTGATGCTCTGCCGTCAGCCGGCCTTTTTCCGATGTCGCGATGCCGGCGTCGCCAACCACGCCGTTCGGGTTGAGATCGCCGGCGATCCAGGCAAAGGCATGGGTGCCGGTGTGGCGCAGCAGCGAAAATTCCTTCTCGGCCTTGGCGACGTTGGAAACGAAATTATCGGCCTTGGCCATGTCGACGAGGTCGGGCCGGAAATGCAGCATCAAAGAGGTCTCGACATCGCCGCCATGGATGCCGTGGCGGTCCTCGAGTTCGGTGTACATGCCGGCCGGGCGGCCAAAACGCTGCCAGCTCGTCTTCACCGCCAGCATCTTTTCGCGCACCCGCAATTCACGCGTGATGATGCCCATGATCTCTTCATTGCCGCCATGCGAATTGACGACGATGAGTTTGCGCAGCCCGGCGCGCGCGATCGACACGCCAAGCTCGGTCCATGCCTCGACCAGCGTCGTTGCCGGCAAAGTGAGCGTGCCCGGCGCATGCAGGTGCTCGTTCGACTTGCCCACCGCCTGGACCGGCAGGATGCGGATGTCGAGATCGTCGGGCAGGCGGGCGATCACCGTGTCGAGCATGCCGTTCATGATCGAAGTGTCGGTCGAGACGGGCAGATGCGGTCCATGCTGCTCGATCGCCGCCACCGGCAGAACGGCGATCGTCGCTTCCGGATCGATCGAGGCGTATTCGGTTGTCCGGTAGTCGCCCCACCAGACGCGTCTTTTTGCAGCGGTCATGTCATGCCTCTTCGATGAACGGTGAGACCTAGCGCGGCACAGGCCTGCTGTCGATCACCCGGCCGCGATGACCTCGACCTCGACCTTGAATTCGGGGCGGGCGAAGCCGGAAACGATCATCAGCGTCGAGGCGGGCGCGGGGCTCGAAAACAGCCTGTCGCGGACATCCATATAGGGGCGCAAATAGGCGCGGTCGGTGACATAGGCGTTGATGCGCACGATGTCCCCGAGCCCCAGCCCAGCCTCGCCGAGGATTGCCTCGATGTTGCGGAAACAGAGTTCGGCCTGGGCGCCGGCGTCCTCGGGAATCTGGTCGTCCGCCGTGATCGCCACCTGACCCGAGCACAGCACCAGCCGCTTGCCCGCCGGCACTTCGACGCCGTGGCTATAGCGGGCAAAGGGCGGTTTGATCGACTTCGGGGTGAGGAATCTGAACATCGCAATCTCCTGGATGCCGTCAGCCTAAGGCGGGACGCATCCCAGCTTCAAGATGGCGGTGCATCTTGCCGGTGCGATTGTGGACAGGCGTTCAAAAAATAGGCACGATGCCTTCGGTGCAGCACGACCTTTCCGGCTTTCGCAGATGGCTGTGGTGCAGGCGGGCGGGTTCCGGCGCGTGACGCCGGTGGCATGTGTCTTGCTTCTTGAATCTTTGGTGTCGAGCCTGGCGCGTGGCGCCGGAGCAAACAAAGGGTGGTTGTCGATGTACGCAAAACAGAAGATCTCGGTGGCGGTGGTGGCCTTGCTTGCCGCCAGCACGCTGGGTGCCGCGGCGAATGAAAAAGTCACCTTCGGCACCAACTGGCTGGCCGAGCCGGAACATGGTGGTTACTATCAGGCCGTGGCCGACGGCACCTACGCCGCCTGCGGCCTCGACGTCACCATCATGCAGGGCGGTCCGCAGGTCAGCGGCCGGCCGATGCTTTTGGCTGGCAAGATCGATTTCTACATGGGCGGCAATCTGCTGTCGGCCTTCGATGCCGTCCAGCAAGGTATTCCGATGCGCGTGGTGGCGGCGGACTTCCAGAAGGATCCACAGGTGATCATGTCCCACCCCGGCGAGGGGCTGGACAAGTGGGAAGATCTGAAGAATGCCGACCAGTACATACTGGGTGACGAAGGCGTGCAGACGTTCTTCCAGTGGATGGTCACCGCACTCGGCTTCGACGCCGCCAAGCGCGCGCCCTACACCTACAACACCGCTCCCTTCCTCGCCAACAAGAAGTCGATCCAGCAGGGCTACGTCACCTCGGAGCCGTTCGCGGTGAAGAAGGAAGGCGGCTTCGTGCCGAACCAGTTCCTGCTCGCCGACTATGGCTGGGACACCTACTCGACGACGATCGAGGTGATGCAGGACACGATCGACAAGAAGCCGGAGGTGGTCCAGTGCTTCGTCGATGGCTCGGCCAAGGGCTGGTACAAGTACCTCTACGGCGACAACAAGGCCGCCAACGACATGATCAAGAAAGACAATCCCGACATGAGCGACGAGCAGATCGCTTTCTCGATCGAGCAGATGAAGAAGTTCGGCCTTGCCGATTCCGGCGATACCGAGAAGCTCGGCATCGGCGCCATGACCGACGCGCGCATCAAGAGTTTCTATGACAAGATGGTCAAGGCCAAGGTTACGCCTGAAGGCATCGACATTTCGAAGGCCTATACGCTGGCCTTCGTCAACAAGGGCGTCGGGCTCGACCTGAAGAAATAGGCCAGCCTGAGCATGATAGGGGAAAAGGTGGCGCGAGCGCCGGCATCGGACGTCGCTCCGACCTTGCTGGCGCTGCGCGGCGTCGGCAAGGTGTTTTCCAACGGCGTGACGGCGCTGAGCGACGTCGACCTGACGATCCGGGAAGGCGATTTCCTCAGCCTGCTCGGGCCGTCCGGTTGCGGCAAGTCGACGGCGCTGCGACTGATCGCCGGCCTGTCGACGCCGACCTCCGGCGTGCTTGACTGGCGCGGCGGCGGTTCGCTCGACCGCGCCAATATCGGCTTCGTCTTCCAGGAGCCGACGCTGCTGCCCTGGGCCAGCGTCTTCGACAATGTCTGGCTGCCGCTCAGGCTGAAAGGCATTTCCCGCGCCAAGGCCGCCCCGGCGATCACGCAAATGCTGGCGCGGGTGCACCTGACCGGTTTCGAGGACGCCGTGCCGCGCGAACTGTCCGGCGGCATGAAGATGCGTGTCTCGATCGCGCGCGCCATGGTGACCAAGCCGCGTGTGCTGCTGATGGACGAACCTTTCGCAGCACTGGATGAGATCACCCGTTTCAAGCTCAACAACGATCTGCTGGAGCTTTGGCAGGACGAACGCTTCACCGTCGTCTTCGTCACCCACAGCGTCTTCGAAAGTGTGTTTTTATCCAACCGGGTCGTCGTCATGGCGGCGCGGCCGGGCAGGGTGTTCGACGAACTTGCCATCGAGGCGGCCTATCCACGCGACGAGGCATTTCGCACCTCGCCGGACTATGCAGCCCTTTGCCGTCAGGCTTCCGACGTGCTGGTCAATGCCATCAATTCAACAGCGGGCCCGCATCATGACGGTCATTGACGGCACGTTGAAACTCGACCCCGAGGAAGCGCGCCGCGTGCGCCAGGAGCGGCTCGAGCGGGTCGGCCGTTGGGTGCTGCCGCTGGCGATCATGATCCTGGCGATCTGGCTGTGGGACCGCACCTGCGTGTGGAACGAGATCCCGCAATATATCCTGCCGCGCCCCGGCGTGGTGCTGCAGACGCTCCACAACGATGCCGGCCTGCTGTTCTCCTCGCTGCTGGTCACCTTGCGCATCACCTTCCTCAGCCTGGCCTTGGCCGTCATCGGCGGCGTCGGCCTGTCGGTGCTGTTCGCGCAATCGAAATGGGTGGAGATGTCGTTCTTCCCGTTCGCCATCGTGCTGCAGGTGACGCCGATCGTGGCGATCTTTCCGCTGATCAACATCTATGTGAACAACCAGACGACCAAGCTTCTGCTGTGCGCCTGGATCGTCGCCTTCTTTCCGATCCTGTCCAACACCACGCTCGGCCTGAATTCGGTCGACCGCAATCTGCGCGACCTGTTCAAGCTCAATGGCGCGACGCGCTGGCAGCAGTTGCGCTATCTCAGGCTGCCGGCGGCGATGCCGTATTTTCTCGGTGGGCTGAAGATCGCCGGCGGCCTGTCGCTGATCGGCGCCGTGGTGGCCGAGTTCGTTGCCGGCGCCACCGGCCAGTCGTCGGGGCTCGCCTCGCGCATCATCGAGGCCGGCTACCGGCTCAACGCGCCAAGGCTGTTCGCGGCGCTGTTCCTGATCTCGCTGACCGGCATCCTGATCTTCCTCGTGCTGTCGCTGATTTCGCATCTCATTTTGCGGCGCTGGCATGAAAGCGCGCTGAAGCAGGAGCGGTAGGACCTTGATTCCGAACTCAGCTTCATACCAGCTCGCCAACGCCCGCCTTCATCGATCGCTGACGTCGGGCCTTGCCGCAACTTACGACAATGACGGTTTCACGCTGGCCGACGTTGCTATTGCAGACGGCAAGATCTCCAGCATTGCGGTGCATGGCAAAGCGAAGGCGCCGACGGAGGCTATCGACCTTGCCGGTCGCATCGTCTTGCCGTGCTTCGTCGACTGCCATACGCATATCGACAAGGGCCATATCTGGCCGCGAAAGCCCAATCCCGACGGCACCTTCATGGGGGCGCTCAACGCCGCCGGCGCCGACCGCGTCGCGCGCTGGAGCGCCGAGGACCTTGCGAAGCGCATGGATTTCTCGCTGCGCTCGGCCTACGCACATGGCACCAAAGCGCTGCGCACCCATCTCGACAGCGTCGCGCCTCAGGAGGAAATCTCCTGGCCGGTGTTCGAGACGATGCGCGAGACATGGCGCGGCCGCATCGAATTGCAGGGCGCCTGCCTGCTCGGCATAGAGGGCGTGCGCGACAAGAAATGGTTCGACAGGCTGGCGAAGCGGGTCGCCGCGGCCAAGGGGGTACTGGGTGTCGTCACCTATATGGTGCCGGATCTGGAGGAACTGCTCGACCATGTCTTCGCGCAAGCGATCAAGCATGGGCTCGATCTTGATTTCCATGCCGATGAGACCGACGACATCGCGGCGATCTCGCTGAAGAAGATCGCCGAGGCCGCACTTTGGAACGGTTTCGAGGGCAAGATCCTTGTCGGCCATTGCTGCTCGCTGGCGCGGCAACCCGACCTCGAGGTGCTGGACACGCTGGACAAGGTGGCGAAGGCCGGACTGGCGGTGGTGTCGCTGCCGATGTGCAATCTCTATCTGCAGGATCGGCGCGGGGACCAGACCACGCCGCGCTGGCGAGGCGTGACGCTGCTGCATGAGATGAAGGCAAGGGGCATTCCTGTCGCCGTCGCTTCCGATAACACGCGCGATCCCTTCTATGCCTATGGCGATCTCGACATGCTGGAGGTCTACCGCATGGCGACGCGCATCCTGCATTTCGATCATCCGGTCGCGGACTGGCCGCAAGCGGTCGCCGCGACGCCGGCCAAGGTGATGCGGCTCGATGGACTTGGCACGCTTGCCGCCGGCGGCGATGCCGATTTCATCCTGTTCAAAGGTCGAAGCTGGACGGAATTGCTGTCACGGCCCGAATCGGATCGCATCGTCGTGCGCGGCGGCCGCGCGATCGAGCGGCAATTGCCCGACTATGCCGAACTCGACGAACTGATGGTGGAATGATGGACGTTTCGGCGCTCAAACGCGATCTCGACGGGATAAAACTCGACGACAATCCGGCCATCGTCCAGCAGAAGAGCCGCGACTTCTACTGGTACAGCCCGGTGCTGAAACAGCAGCTCGACCATGTCACCGGTGACCTGATCGTGACGCCGAAGACCGAGGCCGAGCTGATCCGTGTGCTGGCCGCCTGCCACCGGCATGGCGTGCCGGTGACGCCGCGCGGCAGCGGCACGGGCAATTACGGCCAGGCGATGCCATTGTCTGGCGGCGTGGTGCTCAATCTTGCCGAGATGAACGAGATCAAGTCGATCGCGCCGGGGCGCGTGGTAACCGGGCCGGGCGCGGTGCTGGCCGATATCGACAAGGCCACGCGCGCGCATTCCGGGCAGGAGCTGCGGCTCTCGCCTTCGACCTACAACACTGCCTCGATCGGCGGCTTTATCGCCGGCGGCTCGGGCGGCGTCGGTTCGATCAATTTCGGCGGGTTGCGCGATTTCGGCAATGTGCTGCGCCTGCGCGTGGTGACGATGGAGGCCGAGCCGAAAGTGCTCGAACTCACCGGCGAGGACCTGCACAAGGTCACCCACGCTTACGGCACCAACGGCATCATCACGGAAGTCGAGATGCCGCTGACGGCGGCCTATGAGTGGGTCGACGTCATTGTCGGCTTCGATGCCTTCATGGACGCGGCGCGCTACGGCAATGCGCTGGCCTGCCAGGACGGCATCCTGACCAAGCTGATCACGCCGATCGCCGCCCCGGTGCCGCGGCTCTATTTCAAGCGCCACCAGAAATTTTTCAGGGAAGGCCAAAGCATCTGCGTCGTCATGGTGGCGCAGCATGGGCTGGATGCATTCCTCGCTTTCACCCGGCGCGCCGGCGGCGAGGTGGTCTTCAACGCCGCGACCGCGACGCCGGAGGAGAAAAAGGGCCTGCCGCCGGCCTATGAGCTGGCCTGGAACCACACCACGCTGAGGGCACTGCGCGTCGACCCCGACATCACCTATCTGCAGTCGCTTTATCCGTTTCCCAACCAGCTGGCGCTGGTCGAGAAGATGGATGCGATGTTTCCGGGCGAAGTGTACTCGCATCTCGAATTCGTGCGGCTGGACGGCAACATCACCTGTTTCGGCCTGCCGCTGGTAAAATTCACCACCGAGGCGCGGCTGAACGAGATCGTGCGCCTGCACGAGGACAATGGCTGCCCGATCTTCAACCCGCACCGCTACACGCTGGAGGAGGGCGGCATGAAGCAGACGGATGCCGTGCAGCTCGCCTTCAAGCGCGAGACCGATCCGCAAGGCCTGCTCAACCCCGGCAAGATGATCGCCTGGGAAAATCCGGACTATGATTATCGCTCCGGAAGGACCTTCCTGTTCAAGGGGCTGCAGAGGGTGGGATGATGCAATGACGAACGCCTGGCCTCGCCCTGACCTGCGGGATGTTGTCCCGTGAACATCCTCGTACTCTACGCCCACCCGGTCGAGACCAGCTTCAATGCCGGCCTGCACCGGTTGATCGTCGAGCGGCTGACGGCAGCGGGCCATAATGTCGACGACTGCGACCTCTATGCCGAGGATTTCGACCCGCGGCTAGTGCGCCAGGAGAGGCTGGATTATCACAACCAGCGCGGCTCCAAGGACCCGGCGGCGCCCTATGTCGAGCGCCTACTGCGGGCCGAGGCGCTGGTGCTTTCCTATCCGGTCTGGAATTACGGTTTCCCCGCTATCCTGAAAGGTTTTTTCGACCGCGTCTTTCTGCCCGGCGTGTCGTTCAGGCTGATCGACGGCAAGGTGCAGCCGTCGCTGCACAACATAAGGAAGGTCGCGACCGTCACCACCTATGGCGGCAGCCGGTTCCGCGCCATTGTGATGGGCGATCCGCCCCGCAAGCTGATCAAGCGCATGCTGCGCGCCACCGTAAAGCCCGGCGCGCCGGTGACTTACCTCGCGCATTACGCGATGAACCTGTCGACCGACCAAACACGAAAATCCTTCATGACGAAGGTGGCGGCGAGCATGGATGCATTCTGATGCGGGTCCTCGTGGTCTATTGCCATCCGGTGCCGGAAAGCTTTTGCGCCGCAATCCGCGACACCGCCCTGGATGTGCTCAAGGCAAGGGGCTGGGAGGTGCGGCTGCTCGACGTCTATGCCGAGAAATTCGACCCGGTGATGGGCTGCGACGAGCGGCGCAGCTACAACAATCAGGCGCCGCAGGACCCGGCGCTGAAGCTGCATTTCGAGCTGCTCGCCTGGGCCGAGGCGATCCTGTTCGTCTATCCGACCTGGTGGTACGGGCTGCCGGCGATGCTGAAGGGCTGGCTCGACCGGGTCTGGGCGACGGACGTCGCCTTCAAACTGCCGGCGGGCAAGGGGCGGATCACATCGCTGATGACGCATGTCAGCAAGGTCGGTGTCATCACCACCTGCGGCGCGCCGACCTGGTGGAGCGTCGTGGTCGGCCAGCCTGGACGCAAGACGTTGCTGCGCGGCATGCGGGCGCTGTGCGCGAGACGGTGCAGGACGTTCTTCCTAGCGCATTATCTGATGGACGCCTCGACGCCAAAGACGCGGGCGGCGTTTTTGGCGAAGGTGCGGACGAAGCTGGAGCGGTTTTGAGCGATGCGCGACGTTCCCTTCTCCCCTTGCGGGAGAAGGTGGCCTCGCGAAGCGAGGTCGGATGAGGGGTGCGCGAAGGAACTCTGCTTTGCAGTAATAAGCGCTTGTGATCCTTCGATCTTTTCACGGTGCGCTTCGTCACGCACCCCTCATCCGTGTCGGCGCTGCGCGCCGATCCACCTTCTCCCGCAAGGGGAGAAGGACAGGACTGCGCTACATCCTCGTCCTTTCCGCCTTTGGGTCATACATCGGCTTCAGCGAGGCCTCCGCTGCGAACCGCTCGCCGGCGATCTCAATCTCAAAGGTCGAGGCCAG
The DNA here is from genome assembly GCF_002294905.1 of Mesorhizobium sp. WSM4308. Lineage (NCBI taxonomy): Bacteria > Pseudomonadati > Pseudomonadota > Alphaproteobacteria > Hyphomicrobiales > Phyllobacteriaceae > Mesorhizobium > Mesorhizobium sp. WSM4308. The sequence goes on from NZ_NSFW01000011.1 coordinate 120,860, forward strand.
CACATCCGCCTCGCTCTCGCCCTGGCACGGCACATAGCCGAGCCCAATCGCACCGCCGAGATAATGGCCGTAATTGCCCGAGGTGATCGGGCCGACGATCTTGCCGTCGCGCAGGATGGCTTCGTTGTGGAAGAGCAGCGGCTGCGGGTCTTTCAGCCGGAACTGCACCAGCCGGCGCTTCAATCCGGCTTCCTTCTTCTTCAGCACCGCATCGCGGCCGAGAAAATCGCCCTTTGCGGTCTTCACCGCGAAGCCGAGGCCGGCTTCCAGCACATTGTCCTCGTCGGTGATGTCGTGGCCGAAATGCCGAAAGGCCTTTTCGATGCGGCAGGAATCCAGCGTGTGCAGGCCGCAGAGTTTCAGACCGACATCCGCACCCGCCTCGTCGATCGCCTCGAAGACATGGGCGGCCTGGTCGGTCGAGACATAGAGCTCCCAGCCGAGTTCGCCGACATAGGTGACGCGGTGGGCGCGGGCCAGTCCCATGCCGATCTCGATCTCCTGAAACGTGCCGAACGGATTGTTCTCGTTGGAGAAATCGTTGGGGCTGACTTTCTGGATCAGCTTTCGCGCACCCGGACCCATCAGGCAGAGCACGCTTTCGGCCGCCGTGACATCGGTGATGACCACGAACTCCTCGCCGACATGCCGGCGCAGCCAGGCCAGATCGCGCTGTAGCGTGGCGCCTGGAACGACGAGGAAGTAGGCCGTATCCGAGAGCCTGGACACGGTGAGGTCGCTCTCGATGCCGCCGCGCTGGTTGAGCATCTGGGTGTAGACGATCTTGCCCGGCGCCACATCCATATCGTTGGCGCACAGCCTCTGCAGGAAGGCACAGGCATCGCGGCCCTCGATACGGATCTTGCCGAACGAGGTCATGTCGAACAGGCCGACCTTGTTGCGGACCGCCAGGTGCTCGTCGCGCTGGTTGTCGAACCAGTTCTGCCGCTTCCAGGAATAGCGGTATTCGCGCTCCTGTCCCTCGCGGGCGAACCAGTTGGCTCGCTCCCAGCCGGCGACCTCGCCAAACACGGCGCCGCGCGCCTTCAGTTGCTCATGCAGGGGCGAGCGGCGCACACCGCGCGATGTCACCATCTGCCGATAGGGGAAATGGTCGGCGTAGAGCAGGCCGAGCGTTTCGGAGACGCGCTGCCTGAGATAGCGGCGGTTCTTCTGGAACGGCTGGGCGCGGCGGATGTCGACCTCCCATAGGTCGAAGGGCGCTTCGCCATCGTTGATCCACTGCGCCAGCGCCATGCCGGCGCCACCGGAGGAGACGATGCCGATCGAATTGTAGCCGGTCGCCATCCAGTAGCCTCGCAATTCCGGCGCCTCGCCGAGATAATAGCGGTCGTCAGGCGTGAAACTTTCGGGGCCGTTGAAGAAGGTGTGGATACCGGCGGTGGCCAGCATCGGCATGCGGTTGACACCCATTTCGAGGATCGGCTCGAAATGGTCCATATCATCGGGCAATTGGTCGAAGCAGAAATCCTCGCGGATGCCGTCCATGCCCCAGGGTTTTGCCACCGGCTCGAAGGCGCCGAGCATCATCTTGCCGGCGTCTTCCTTGTAGTAGGCGCACTCATCCGGAACGCGCAGCACCGGCAGGCGGGAGAGGCCGGGGATCGGCTCGGTGACGAGATAGAAATGCTCGCAGGCGTGCAGCGGAATGGTGACGCCGTTCTGGGCACCGAGTTCGCGGGCCCACATGCCGGCGCAATTGACGACGATGTCGGCTTCGATCATGCCTTGTTCGTCACCCTGCGCCCACGACACGCCGGTAACGCGGCCATTCCTGGTGTGGACTTTGGTGACCTTCACATTCTCGACGATGGTGGCGCCGCGCTGGCGTGCGCCCTTGGCCAGGGCCATGGCGATGTTGGCGGGGTCGCACTGGCCATCGAGCGGCAGATGCACGGCGCCGACGACGTCCGAAACATTGAGATGTGGATACATCTGCTTGACTTCATTCGGCGAAGTCTCGCGCACGTCAACGTCGAAGGCGCGCGCCAGCGATGCCTGCCGGTAGATCTCGTGCTTGCGCTCCTCGGTCAGCGCAACGGTGATCGAGCCGACCTGGCGCATGCCGGTGCCGACCTCTGTCTCGGCTTCCAGCTTGACGTAGAGGTCGGCCGAATATTTCGCCAGCCGCGTCATGTTCTGCGAACCGCGCAACTGGCCGATCAGACCGGCGGCGTGCCAGGTCGTGCCCGAGGTCAGTTGCTTGCGTTCCAGGAGCACGATGTCGGTCCAGCCGAGCTTGGCCAGGTGATAGGCGACAGAACAGCCGGAAACCCCGCCGCCGATGATCACCGCGCGGGCCTTGGCAGGGACGGTCTTGGTCATGCGGCCTCGCGGCGATAGGTGGAAGCAAAACGGCGCAGCCGAGCGGCCGCTTCCTGCAGTACGGGCTCGGGCTGGCAGAGGCTGATGCGGATGTGGCCGGCGGCGGCTTTGCCGAAGCTGGAGCCGGGCATCACGCCGACCTTCTCCTGGTCGAGAAGGGCCCAGGCGAATTTTTCGTCGTCGGGTTCGACATCGGATATGTCGAGCATGACATACATGCCGCCTTCGGAACCGTGCACGCTGACATTGTTCATGCCGCGCACGGCATCCAGCAGGACGGTCCGGCGCGCCGCGTAGCGCTCGGCGATCTCCTTGACGCCGTAACGGTTCTCAAGCGCCTCGGCGCAGGCGATCGAGATGAAGGCCGGCAGGCCGTAGGTCGTCACTAGATTGAGGTTGATGAGCAGCGTGATCATATCCTGCGGACCGGTCAGCCAGCCCATGCGCCAGCCGGTCATGCCATGGCTCTTGGACATGGAATTGATGACCAGCGTGCGCTCGGCCATACCGGGCAGTGAGCGTGGCGAGACATGCTCGCCGCCGCCCAGCGTCCAGTAGACCTCGTCAGACAAAAGCCAGAGATCGTGCTCCCTGCAGATTTGCGCCAGCTGTTCCAGCCGCTCGCGCGAATAGACCGCACCCGTCGGATTGTTCGGCGTGTTGATCAGGATGGCGCGCGTGTTGGGCTTGAGGGCCGCGCGGATCATGTCGGCGCGGGGTTGAAACCCATCCTCGGCCGGCGTCTCGACGACGGTGAAACTGGCGCCGGCGGCGCTGAACGTATTGGGATAGGTGGCATAATAGGGTGCCACCACGATGGCGTGGTCGCCCTGGTCGAGAACGGCCTGCACGGCCGCATAAAGGGCGGCCTGGCCGCCCGGCGTGGCGATGACTTGATCAGGCGTCGTCTCGACGCCGGTGCAGGCGCTGGAGGCGGCCGCCATGGCCTGGCGCAGGCGCGGCAGGCCGGGAAGCGGGGTATAGTGGTGGTTGCTGCCGCGAACCGCGGTCACGCAGGCCTCGATCGTTTGCGAAGGCGTGTCGAAGTCGTGGTCGCCGACCGACAGCATGATGATGTCTTCGCCGGCTTCCTTGCGGGTCCAGGCGGCGAAATGAACCTCCCAGCCATCCTTGCCCGAAGGCACGATGCCGGAAATGCGAGACGATGGTCTGGGCATCACTGAACTCCTGATATCTGGTAGCCGGCCTGTTCGAGCCGGCCGCGCAGTGCGGCGATATGGGCGGGGCCGACTTCGCAGCAGCCGCCGACGATGTCGGCGCCTGCCTGCACCCAGCCGATCGCTTGCTCGGCATAGGCGTCTGGGCCGAGGTCGTGGCGGGCGTGCAGCACATCGACGGTACCGCCATGCTTCAGCGCCTCGGTGGAGGTGAAGCCATTGGCATAGGCGCCGACCGGGCCGCCGAGGTCGATCAGTTCAGGCAAGGCGGCGGCGATCGCTTCCGGCCGGCAGCAGTTGAGCAGCCGCGCCGCTATCGGCATGCCATCGAGCGCGTTTGCCGCGGCGGCTATTGTTTCACCGCTGCGCAGTCGCGGCGCGCCGTGATCGGCGAGCGTCCACGACACCCAGACCGGCTTGCCGCTTTCCGATGCCGCGGTGACGGCCGCGCGCGCCTCATCGGCAGAGGCCATGGTTTCGCAGAGGAACAGATCGACGCCGTCGGCCTGCTCCGCGACGATGCGGCGGTAGATGTCGAGCGTCTCCTGGTAGGAAATGGTCAGCGCCGGGGCGTAGCTGCCGAAAAGCGGCGACAGACAGCCGGCGATCGCTGCCTCGCCGGCTTCATCACAGGCCTGCCTGGCCAATTCGATGCCGCGCTTCTGCAACGGCTTGAACAGGTCCTCGGCCCCCTCGCGCGCCAGGCGTTCAGGTGTCGCCGAATAGGTGTTGATGGTGATGACGCGCGCGCCGGCGCGGATGAATTCGGCATGCAGGTCGCGCACCAGATCGGGCTCGTCGATCAGGACCCTGGCCGACCACAGCGGCGTCGGCTCGGATTTGCTGCGCCGGACCAGCTCCTGGCCCATGCCACCATCGGTGAGGATGACATTCTTCATGCGCGCAGCCTCTCGTTTCTGGGATCCCAGAGCGGCTCGTCCTTCTGCACGACCGCCTGGAAACGATCGCCGAAGATTTCGACCTCGACGGAGGTGCCGGGCTCGGTCAAATCCATCCGCAGCATGCCGAGCGCGATCGACTTGTCGATGCGGTGGCCCCAGCCGCCTGACGTGGTCTCGCCGACGATCTGGCCGCCATGCCACAGCGTCGACATGTAGGGCGCGTCGCAATCGCCGGGGTTTTCGACGACCAGCGTGACGAAGCGCTTCTTCACGCCTTGCTGCTTCTCGTTCTGCAGCGCGGCCTTGCCCCGGAAATCGGGCTTCTCCCATTTGACGAAGCGCTCGAGCCCGCCCTGCAGGATGGAATAGTCGGTCGACAGATCACCCTTCCAGGTGCGGTAGCCTTTTTCAAGCCTGAGCGAATCCAGCGCGTACATGCCGAAGGGTTTCAGCCCGTGCTTCTGCCCGGCCGCCCAGATGGCGTCGAAGATGGTGGCGGTGTCGCCGGTCTTGGTGTGGATTTCCCAGCCGAGTTCGCCTCCGAAGGAGACGCGAACGAGCTTGGCCCAGCGGCCTGTTATCTCAGTTTCCTGATGCGTCAGCCACGGCAGAGTGAGATCGGCGTCGCAGACATCGGCCAGGATTTTCCGCGAATTGGGACCGGCCAGGATCTGGGTGGAATAGTCCTCGGTCCGGTCGGTCAGGGCGAAGGCCGCATCCCCCGGCATGCGGGATTTCAGCCATTCGAAATCATGCCATTGCGCGACCGCCGCTGTGATCAGCGTCATCTGGTCCTCGCCGTGGCGAACGACCGACATTTCGGTGACGATGCGGCCCTTGTCGTCGGCGAAATAGACGAGGCCGATGCGGCCGGGCCTCGGCACCAGGCCGGTGACCTGCAGGCTCAGCCATTCGGCGGCGCCGGGGCCCTCGAGGTTGAAGCGCGAGAAGCCGGGCAGATCGAGGATGCCGGCGGCGTCGCGCACTGCCAGGCATTCTTCGCGCACGCGCTGTTGCCAGGGTCCGTCGCGACGGAAGGTCAGTGTTGCCTCCTCGGAAATGTCGTCGCCGGGTTGCGCGTACCAGGTGGCGCGTTCCCAGCCATTATAGGCGTCGAAGCGACCGCCAAGTGCCTTGGTGCGGTCGTGGATCGGCGACAGCTTGCGGTCTCGCCCTTCCGGCCAGGCATGGCGCGGGAACTGGATGGCGTATTCATTGCCGTAGATTTCCATGCCCTTGGCGATGCAATAGTCCGGCGCCGAGGCAAAGGATGTAAAGCGGCGCGGATCGCAGGACCACATATCCCATTCGGTCTGGCCCTGGGTGACCCATTCGGCCAGCACCTTGCCGGCGCCGCCGCCCTGGGCGATGCCGAAGGTGAAGACGCAGGCCTCGAAGGCGTTGGGCACACCGGGCATGGGGCCGATCAACGGATTGCCGTCCGGCGCATAGGGGATCGGTCCGTTGATGACCTTGGACAAGCCGGCCGTGCCCAGGATCGGCACGCGGGCGACGGCGTCTGCCAGATAATGTTCCAGCCGGTCGAGATCGTCGGGGAAGAGCTGGAAGGAAAAATCCTCCGGCATCGGATCGTTGTGATCAGCCCAGTGCGCACGGCAATTGCGCTCATAGGGGCCGAGATTCATGCCGGCCTTTTCCTGGCGCAGATAGTAGGACGTATCGACATCGCGCAGCAGCGGCAGTTTCTTGCCCTGTTCCTTCGACCATGCGGCGAGTTCGGGGATTTCCTCGAACAATATGTACTGATGGCTCATCACCATCATCGGCACTTCGCGACCGACCATCCTGCCGACTTCGGCGGCACGGTAACCGGCGGCGTTGACAACGATCTCGCAGCGGATCTCGCCCTGCGGTGTGGCCACCACCCATTCGTCCTTCTCGCGGCGCACGCCGGTGACGGGACAGAAGCGGATGATTTTCGCACCCAGGTCGCGCGCGCCCTTGGCCAGCGCCTGGGTCAATTGCGCCGGGTCGATGTCGCCGTCGCTCGGGTCATAGAGCGCGCCCTCCAGGTCGTGCGTCTCGATGAAGGGGTAACGGCCCTTGATCTCGTCGACGCCGACCACGTCGATATCCATGCCTTGGTAGCGGCCCATGCCCTTGGCGCGCTGGAATTCCTGCATGCGCTCTTTCGTATGGGCAAGGCGCAGCGAGCCGGTGACGTGGTAATTCATGGGATAGTCGACCGCGTCGGCCAGCCCGCGGTAAAGCTCGGTCGAATAGCGCTGCATGTTCATCAGCGACCAGGACGAGGAGAAGGTCGGCACATTACCGGCTGCATGCCAGGTCGAGCCCGATGTCAGCTCGTTCTTTTCCAGGAGCACGCAGTCGGTCCAGCCCGCCTTGGCGAGATGATAGAGCGAGGAGGTACCGACGACGCCACCTCCGATGATCACCACGCGCGCCGTGCTCGGCAAACCCGCCATCTTCTTCTCCCAGAAATGAAGCGCGTTGCGCTTCCTTTTTTGTTGTGATGCATGTCGTTATCCCAAAACCGCTGCACAGTTTTGGGCGACATGCATGTCAATAAACCGGCGGCGAAACCACCCAGATGACAACCGCCGGCTCGGTGCCTGGATTGCGCCAGCGATAGGGCTTGCCTTCGAAGCGGAAGGAATCGCCTTCGCCGAGCCGGTGCCAGACGCCCGCAATCTCGATCTCGAAAATACCCGAGGCGAGATATCCGGCTTCCTCGGTCGGCCGCAGCTGCTCGGTCTTCATCTCCGCGCCCGGCGCGAAGATCGAGCGCACCATCTCGAAGCTACCACCGAGATCGGGCGACAGGAGTTCTTCCACCAGGCCGGATTCGCTGGTGCCAAGCGTGCGGCGCCTGCCGGCGCGCACCACCACGCCGCGCTCGCTTTCGACCGGCACGTCATGGCTGAAGAACAGGCTGATCGGCACACCGAACAGTTCGGCGAACGCCCTGAGGTCGCTGAGCGACGGCGTCGACAGGCCGCGTTCGACCTGGCTGACCCAGCCGACCGAACGGCCAAGCTTCAGGGCGATTTCGGCGAGCGTCAGCCCGCGTGCCCGGCGCAGCGCCCTGATATCGCCGGCCAGCACACGTTCGTCAGGTCCCTGCAATGTTCGTGCGGTAGGAGACGCCAAAACGCTCACTTCATGAAAAATTCAATCCGAATTTCATGAGAAATCAAGCTCATGAAAAAATCAAGTAGATTTTCACCAATGCTCAAGATTTGCTTGCAGGATTTTGACGGTTCATGCAAAGGCTCCGCCGCAAGCGGCGAGTGGGGACGTCCGATCGACGCAATGGCTAAGGGACGGCCCATGTTGGAAAAGAAGGCTCGAATAGCGGATGAGGCCGAGATCGTCGACGAGGCGATCGTGTCGCGCCGTTCGGTGCGCGCATTTCTGCCCGACATGGTCGACGACAACACCATTCGCGACATTCTGGCGGTTGCGGCACGCGCGCCGTCCGGCACCAACATGCAGCCATGGCGGGTCTACGTCACCAAGGGCGAGACCAAGCAGCGTATATCGGACGCCGTTCTGAATTCCGGTATCCGCGCCGAAAAGGCCGACTGGGACGAGTATCGCTACTATCCCACCCAGTTCTTCGAACCTTATCTGACGCGGCGACGCGCTAACGGTTTCGGCCTTTACGGCGCGCTCGGCATCGGCCGCCGCGAGGTCGACAGGATGCGTGCCCAGCACGACCGCAACTTCGTCTTCTTCGACGCGCCGGTGGGCATGATCTTCACCATTGACCGCCGGCTCAACCAGGGTTCGTGGATCGACTACGGCATGTTCCTGCAGAACATCATGGTCGCTGCGCGGGGCAGGGGCCTGCACACCTGCCCGCAGGCCGCCTTCGCGCCCTATCATCGGCAGATCCGGCCGGTGCTCAACATTCCCGACGAGGAGATCGTCGTCTGCGGCATGGCGCTCGGCTATGAGGACACCTCCAAGCCGGAAAACGCCTTCCGCACCGACCGCGTGCCGCTGGAAGAGTGGGTGTCGTTCAGCGAATAGAGCGGTCGCCGAAGGAAATCGGCGGCGTATGGTGGCTATTCCGTATTCATCTGCATGCCATGTCCGCTGACATGGGCGCCGTCCCGCGGTGTCAGCTTGAGATAGGCAAACAGCGCGCAGAGCGTGATGATGCCCTCGATCGCGAACAGGATCCGGAAATCATTGGTCACGGCAGGCCCGCCGCCGGCCAGGAACGATAGCATGGCCGCCGCCAGGCCGACGCTGACCGCCACCGCGAGCTGCCAGAGGATGTAGTAGAGCGCGCTGAAGCGGGCGAGCTGGTCGGGGGCTATGTCGGAATAGGCGAGGTTGCCGGTCGAGGCCCATTGGACGGACCGAAAAACGCCGAAAGCAAAGATATAGCCAAGCACGATCCACACCGGCGTCGTCGCCTGCATCAAGGCAAAGCCGGCGACCATGGCGGCAACGACAGGCGTGTTGAAGACCAGGACAAGGCGGAAGCCGAACCGGTTGAGGACGCGCGGCATGAAGAAACGCATGATCACCGAGCCGAGCGCGGCAACGAAGGTCAGCGATCCCGCCTGCACCGCGCTCATGCCGAAGCCGAGCTGGAACATCAGCGGCAGCAGGAAGGCGACGGAGCTCAGCCCGATCGTGTCCAGCCCGCCGCCGGTGAGGAAGGAGATGCGGAAGGTGCGGATGCGCAGGAGCTTGAGGTCGAGCAAGGGATTTGGCACGCGCAGGCAGTAGAGCGAGGCAACCGACAAGATGATGACCGCCAGCGCCAGTTCGCCGGCAATCATGCCGCCGGCGGCGTCCTTGGCAGCAAGCGAGTCCATGCCGAACACCAGCAGGATCATGCCGCTGCCGACCAGCAGGAAGCCTGGAAAATCGAACCGCGTGCGAACGGGCTTGGTCACCGTCGGGAACAGCGAGGCGGCAAGGACCGCCGCCGCCAGCGCGAACGGGACGTTGATGAAGAAGATCCAGCGCCACGAAATGTAGGTGGTCAGCGCGCCGCCGACGAGCGGCCCGACCAGCGGTCCCGTCTGGCTGGCGACCGAGATATACATGTTGATCTTCAGCGTCCGGTTGCGCGGAAAGCTCGACAGGATGACGACCTGGCCGAGCGTGCCCATCAGCGCCCCGCCAAATCCCTGCAGCGCGCGGGCGCCGACCAGTGTCCAGATGTTATCAGACAGGCCGCAGAGCGCCGAGGAGGTGGCGAACACCAGCAAGGCAAAGCAGTAGACGTTGCGCAGGCCGAAGCGGTCGGCCGCCCAGCCGCCGAGCGGCATCGAGATGATCAGGCTGGCGACATAGACGGTGATCAGCAAACCGAGCTGGCTCGGCGGGCGGGCGAGGCTTTCGCCGATACCGGGCAGCGCCGTCACCACGACATTCTGGTCGAGGCTGGTCATGAACACACCGCAAGCGACCGTCAGCGGCAGCAGGAGCAAGGCTCGGGCCGACACATCGGCGCGATCCGTGGCGCCGGCGGATAGTTCTGCGGTCATGGGAATGTTCGAACCAAACGAATGTGCCGAGCCTGAGACGGGATTTTTATCCCTTGGGCCGATCTGGCGGCCACGTTTTCCACCATGGCCGCCCACTGTGCGATTCTCTAGCGGCAGAACCGGCCGGCATTGAGGCCAGAAGCGATGTCGCGCCGCTCAGCCTGCTCAACCGTCAAGCAGATGCTGAATCCGCGACCGCAGCCATTGGTGCGCCGGGTCGCCGTCGCGTCGCTTGTGCCAGATCTGCGTGAACTGAAAGGCCGGGATTTCGAAAGGCGGGGCGAACACGCAAATCCGATTGTCCGGCGCCGGAAGTATCCGGCTGGCGATGGTAAGAACCAGGTCGGTGCCGGCGATCAGGTGTGGCCCGACGCCCCAATGCGGGATGATGAGGCAGAGCCGCCGCTTGCGGCCCAATCCGGCCAGGGCCTTGTCGACCTCGCTCTGGCGCTCGGGCCGCAAATCGACCAGCGCGTGCGGCCGTTCAAGATAAGTCGCTAGATCCATCGTCTTTCTGCCGCCAAGACTTGCCGCATCGGCGAGACAGGCAAAACGCTCGTCGAACAAGCGATGCGAGCGCACGGATCGATCCAGGTCGGGAAAGACGCCAAAGGCCAGATCGATCTCGCCGTCGACGATTTGCGAAACCATGACCTCGCGGCTCGCCTGGCTGACCATGAGATCGACCTGCGGTGCCTGCGCCCGCATGAGCGGCAGCAGGGCCGGCAGGATGACCGCCGCGCCATAGTCCGACATGGCGAGCCGAAACGTTCGGCGCTCCGTTGCCGGGTCGAAGCCAGCCGGCGCCAGAAGGTGCCGCATGCGATCGAGTGCCTCGGTGAGCGCCGGGCTGATTTCCATGGCGCGCGCCGTCGGCTCGAGACCCCCTTGCCGCCTCACCAGCAGCGGGTCATCGAGAAGGTGACGCAGCCTGGCGAGCGCATGGCTGACAGCGGGCTGACTCTTGTTCAAGCGGATTGCCGCCCGCGAAACGTGGCGTTCGGCCAGCAAGGCCTCCAGTACGACGAGCAGGTTCAGATCGATAGCGGCCAGATTATTCATTTCATGCATACTATGTGTACGACAATCGAATTTCCATATGTGAACCTGATGATGTAGTCGGCCATGATCGATATGGAGACAATCTCATGGCCAGCACCTTTTCCTTTCTGATCGCCGCCCTGCTGGCAGGGACCGCCGTTCCCTTCCAGGCTGGGGCGAACGCCATGCTTGGCCGCCTGCTCGGTCACCCGCTCTGGGCAACCTTCGTTTCTCTGGGTGTGAGCGCCGTGTTGATCGTCCCGGTCATGATAGGCTTCAAGCTGCCCGTTCCCGCCGTCGGGATGGCAGTCAAAGGTCCGTGGTAGATCTGGATCGGCGGTGCGGCAGGCGTGGCCTACATCACTGCCGCATTGCTTCTGGCACCGAAGCTCGGTGCCGCGAGCTTCATCGTTGCCGTGATTGCAGGCCAGATGGCCGCGTCATTGGTCATCGATCATTTCGCCTTGATGAGCTTTGCCCATCGGCCAGTGACCGTCGCTCGTTTCGCCGGACTTGCGCTGATCATTGGCGGGCTCGTGGTGACGCAATGGGCAAGCACGATTGCGCCACGGGCAAGCCAACTCGACTTCAATCCGGACCAAAAAGGAGATAGCAAATGAAACCTCAGCTCGTCCTGCGAGTGGCGCGGCCGACCAACGATCTGGCGGCGGTCATCCGTTTCTACCGGGATGGTCTCGGCCTTCAGGAGCTGTTTCGCTTCAGCGATCACGATGGCTTCGACGGCGTCATGCTCGGGCAGCCCGGCGACGCCTATCATTTCGAATTTACCCACGCCCATGGTCATGAAGCGGGCAGGGCGCCCACAGCAGACAATCTGGTTGTCTTCTATATGCCGGATCGTGACGCCTGGGAGGCGGCCATCCAGCGCATGAAGGACCATGGCTACGCTGCGGTGCCGTCCTTCAATCCCTTTTGGGACAGGCAAGGCATCACCTTCGAGGATTGCGACGGCTATCGTGTTGTCCTGCAGAACACCGACTGGCACGCCGTCGCGCAGCAATCCTAGCCGGCACCGGAGGAGGTGGCCCTACTGCACCTCGTAGCCGACTTCCTCGCTGGCATGGCAAAGCGCCTTCCAGAACGAACGCGCGAAGGAGCGGAAGACGTAGATGTCGAACTGGTCGGCGCCGGTGCGCTGGATCTGGGCGAAGACGTCGTGGTGAGCCGTCGAGCGGCCGGCGCCGACCGGGAAGGCCGGCAGCGCGAAGTCGATGGCGAAGAATTTCGCCAGCACCCATTCGGCCTTCGGCCCGGCGATGCGGATGGCGGTGCGGCCATGCGACAGATCAGTCACCGTGCCGATGGCCGGTGTCACCGCCTTGGCGAAGGCAGCGGCCAGCCCTTCGGCCTCGTCGGCCACGGTGAATTTTCCCGGCGCGAAGCCGAACACCGATTTCACGCCGTCGCTCGAGCCGCCGCCGGCGCCGTCGGGCAGCGCCAACCCGGTGACAGTGCGGATGGCAGCGATCAGTTTCTTCTCCTCGCCCGGCCAGGCGGCGAGCTGCACGATCGAGCCCGGCCTGGTCTCGGTCAGCAGGATCTCGACGCCATGCTCGAAATTGCCATGCGAGCCGACATGGAACTCCGGCTCGAGGGGGGATTGGCGCTCAACCATGCATGCGGGTCCCTTCCGGATCGTAGAAATGGTTGGAGACGATCTCGACCGGTCCGAACCTATTGCGCAACGGATCGGAGACATGGGCACGCGTGCCGTGCCTGGCCTTGCCGGCCTGGACCAGCGCCAACGCGATGTGCTTGCCGAGTGCCGGCGAATAGCAGCAGGCGGTGATGTGACCAATCGAGCCGTGCGGATTGGTCTCGTCCAACGCCTCGACAATGTGCGCGCCGCCATTTAGCGGCCGGTTGTCGAGCGCGATCAGGCCGACCAGTTCCAACCGGTCGGACGCGATCAGGCCTTCGCGGTCCATCATCGCCGAGCCGATGAACGGCTTCTTCTTCGACAGCATCCAATCGAGATGCAGGTCACGCGCCGTGGTGCGGCCGTCGATCTCGGCACCGGTGACATGGCCCTTTTCGATGCGCATCGTGCCCAGCGCCTCGAGCCCGTAGGTGACCAGCCCGAACGGCTTGCCGGCCTCGATCAGCGCTTCCCAGACATGGATGCCGTGGCCGGCGCCGGAATAGACCTCGAAGGCCATTTCGCCGGAGAAGGAAAGCCGGCAGATCATCACCGGCACGCCCGCTATCTGGCCATGGACGATGCCCATGAAGGGCAGTGTCGCATTGTCGACCGCGGTGCCGGTGACGCAGGCGGCGAGGATCTGCCTGGCTTTCGGGCCGCCGATCGCCGCACCCGCCCATTCGTCGGTCACCGAGGTGACGTGGACCTTGAGGTCGGGCCAGATCACGTCGAGGAAGTATTCAAGATGCTGCATCACCTTGCCGGCATTGGCCGTGGTGGTGGTCATCAGAAAATCCTGTTCGCCCAGTCGCCAGGTGGTGCCGTCGTCGAAGGCGAAGCCGTCCTCACGCAGCATCAGCCCGTAGCGCGCCTTGCCGACGGCGAGCGTCGAAAACATGTTGGTATAGACGCGGTCGAGAAACGCTGCGGCATCGGGGCCCTGCACGGCGATCTTGCCCAGTGTCGAGACATCGACGATGCCAGCACTTTCGCGCGTCGCCTTGGCTTCGCGCACATAGGCCTGCTCGATCGTTTCGCCTGAAAGCCCGTAGATCATCGGCCGGTACCAGAGGCCGGCGGAATACATGGTCGCGCCATTGGCGAGGTGCCAGTCATGCATCGGCGTCAGCCGTTCGGGCTTCAGGTCGCCAAAGCGCTCCGCCGCCAGCGAGCCGATCGACACCGGCGCAAAGGGCGGCCGGAAACGCGTCGTGCCGACTTCCGGGATCGGCTTGCCCAGCGCCTCGGCCATGATGGCCAGGCCGGGAACATTGGAGCTCTTGCCCTGGTCGGTGGCCATGCCGAGCGTGGTGTAGCGCTTGAGATGCTCTACCGAGACGAAGCCTTCGCGGTGCGCCAGCCGGACATCCTCAGCCGTCACGTCATGCTGGAAGTCGACAAAGCTCTTGCCCTTGGCCCTGATCTCGAAGACAGGCGCCGGATCGGGATCTCCGTGGACGGCTTCGACCGTGGGCAATGCCGCCGGCGTGCTCGTTCCGCCGGCTGCTGCAAGGCCGGCGGCGCGGCCTTCTGCGATCGCCTCGGCCGTGGAAAAACTGCCGGTAAAAGCGCCGGCCCCGATCCATTGCTGCGCCGGCTTCGGCGGCAGGAAGGCCTGGCGTGCGGCATTCCATTCCGCTTTGGCGCCGGCCTGGCTGGCCAGATGGATGGTCGGCGACCAGCCGCCCGACATCAGCAGGCAGTCGGCATGGATGCTGCGCTCATCGCCGGTGAGCGCGCCAGTGACCATGTCGAAACGCTGCACCTTGACGCCGGAGAGCGCCTTGCCGCCCTCGGTGGCGACGACGGCGTGGCCGGCAAAGATCTCGGCCTCGGCCTCCGTGGCCAGCTTGCGCATCTCTGGCGAAAGCTCGGACCTGACGTCGGCGATGGCGACGATCGCCGCACCGGCCTTCTTCAGGGCGATGGCCGCGCGATAGGCGCTGTCATTGTTGGTGAACAGCGCGATCCGCTCGCCCGGCAGCACGCCGAACTCGTTGGCATAGCGCTCCGCCGCATGCGCCAGCATCACGCCCGGTCTGTCATTGCCCGGGAAGACCAATGGCCGTTCGAAGGCGCCGGTGGCCAGCACCACGGATCTGGCACGGATCGCCCAATAGCGATGGCGCGGTTCGCCCTTGGCGGGTTGTTCCTTGTGGTCGCTGACGCGTTCGAGCGCGGCAAGCGTGTTGTTGTCGTAGTAGCCCCATACCGTGGTGCGCGGCAAAAGCCGGACGTTGTCGCGGCCTTCGAGCTGGGTGACGGTGCGCCGCGCCCAATCGGCGGCCGGCGCGCCATCGATGGTTTCGTTCGACCAGTTGGTCGAGCCGCCAAAACGCGGCTCGAGATCGGCCAGCATGACGCGCGCGCCCTGATCGGCGGCCGCCTTGGCGGCCATCAGGCCGGCCGGCCCAGAGCCGACCACCAGCACGTCGCAAAAGGCGTTCATGCGTTCGTAGTGGGCGGGATCCTTCGCTGATCCGGCACTGCCGAGACCAGCGGCGCGGCGGATGAAGTGCTCGCAGAACATCCAGAAGCGCGTGCCTTTCAGCGGACCGATCACCGGCCCCATGAAGGTCTTGTAGTAGAAGCCGGCCGACAGGATCTTGCCGCCGAGCTGGTTGACGGCATGGATGTCCCAGGCCAGCGAAGGGAAGCGGTTCTGGCTGATCGCCACCAGCCCGTCATGGATCTCGACCATGGTCGCTGGAATGTTAGGCTCGCGCACCTCGCCCTTCAGCACCGTCACCAGCGCATTGGGCTCCTCCACGCCCGCGGTCAGCAGGCCGCGCGGACGGTGGTATTTGAACGAGCGGCCGAAAAGCGTGACGCCCTTGGCCAGGAGGGCGGAGGCCAGCGTGTCGCCGGCATGGCCGGTATAGGCAACGCCGTCGAAGCTGAAGCGAATCGTCTTCAGCCGGTCGATGCGGCCGCCAGTGTCGGTGCGGCGCGGGCTCATGCCTTGTCCTCCGCCTTGCGGCGCGCGGCCGAGGCATGATCACCGCGCACGAAGGCGACGCTCGAAATCTCATGCGTCAGCGTGTTGCGCACGACGCGCAGATGCGCGCGGCAACCGCCGGAATGCTGCCAGATCTCATTGTGGTCGCCGGCCGGATTCAGCCGGTCGTAGACATAGGCGTTCCACGCCTCGAAATTCTGCGAGGCCGGGTCGGGACGTTCACGGTTGCCGTCACCCTGATAGGTGAATTCGATGACGTCGCGCGGGCCGCAATAGGGACAGGTGATCAACATCGGATTTTCCTAATGCAGCCTTGCTTAGTGAAGTCTGGGGTTCGCGCCCTGGCCCTTGTCGTCGATGACGAGGCCGCGGTGGAAGCGATCGAGGGTGAACGGCGCGTTGAAATCGTGTGGCTCATCCTTGGCGATGGTCCAGGCAAAGGTCCAGCCGGAGGCCGGCGTCGCCTTGAAGCCGCCATAGCACCAGCCGCAGTTGAGATACATGCCGGGCAGGGGACCGGTTGTGATGATCGGCGAACCGTCCATCGACATGTCGCAGACACCGCCCCACGAACGCAGCATGCGCACACGCGCAAGGCCCGGAAACAGTGCCAGCATCTCGCTCATCACCTCGTCGACGATGGGCAAGTTGCCGCGCTGCGCGTAGCTGTTGTAGCCGTCGATATCGCCGCCATAGACAAGGCCGCCCTTGTCGGACTGCGACATATAGAAATGGCCCATGCCGAAGGTCACGACCGTGTCGATGAAGGGCTTTAGCGATTCCGTCACGAAAGCCTGCAGCACATGGCTCTCGATCGGCATCGTTTCGACGCCGGCCAACTGCATGACGCGTCCGGTGCTGCCGGCCACGGCGACCGCCACCTTCCTGGCCCTGATGTCGCCGCGCGACGTGGTGACGCCGATGACGCGATCGCCATCGCGCAGGAAGCCGGTGACCTCGCAATTCTCGATGATGTCGACGCCGCGCCGGTCGGCGCCGCGCGCATAACCCCAGGCCACCGCATCGTGACGGGCGGTGCCGGCGCGCCGCTGCATCAGGCCGCCGACCACCGGAAAACGTGCATCGCTGGAGATATCGAGCGCCGGGATCAGGCGTTTGATCTGCGCCGGCGTCATCAGTTCGGCATCGACGCCGAGATGGCGCATGGCATTGCCGCGCCTGGCATAGTCGTCGAACTGCGCCGGCGTGTGCGCCAGGTTCAGGCAGCCGCGCTGCGAGAACATGACGTTGTAATTGAGTTCGTGCGACAGGCCTTCCCACAGCTTCATCGAATGTTCGTAAAAGCGGGTGTTGGCGGGCAGCAGATAGTTCGAGCGCACCGCCGTGGTGTTGCGGCCGACATTGCCGGAGCCGAGCCAGCCCTTTTCCAGCACGGCGACGTTGGTGATTCCGTGCTCCTTGGCCAGATAATAGGCGGTCGCCAGCCCGTGACCGCCGCCACCAATGATGATGACGTCATAGGAAGCCTTCGGGTCCGGCTTGCGCCAGGCCGGCTTCCAGTCCTTGTTTCCCTTGAGCGCGTTCGCGAGCAGCGAAAAGGCCGAGTACTCTGCCATCATTGTCATCCGGTTCGGGCGATGCGGCAGACTATAGAGCAGGCTGCATCCGCAAAGCCAATATTGCGCCATGGCCTTTCGACTGGCCGACGCTCGGATCGCGATCGGATCGCCATCGGATGCGACGGCTTGCCCCACGATATGGCCGTCTTTATCAAGGACAGGCTTTTTAAATGCCTTTGCCGCCGTGAGTCGCCTATAGTCATGCTTTTGAGATTGCTTCGCCTCATTTTGGTTTTCACGCTGGTCATTTCGGCGTCGCCTTCGTTCGAGGTGATGGCGCAGGCGCTTGGCCAGGGCTCCGTCGGCCTGGTCACTGATCAGCAGAAAGTCATCCAGGGCCTGACGGCCAAGACCGACGATCTCGAGAAGAAAATCCAACAGGACGCTGAGGACGATGCCTCGCTCGTGGATATCCGTCTGCAACTTGAGGATCTGTCGCGAGCGGCACTGACCAGTGCGCTGGCGTTTCGCTCGCGCCTCACCGACATCAACAATCGCATCGAGGTGCTCGGCCCGCCGCCGGCAGCGGGCCAGCCGCAGGAGCCCGACATCGTGACCGGCGAGCGCCAGGCGCTGGCGTCGGAAAAGGCCGAGATCAACTCGGTCGTCGCCAGCGCGCAGAACCTGTCGATCCGCATCAGCGGGCTGGTCGACAAGATCGGCAACATGCGCAGCGCGCTGTTCCGCAACCTTTTGACCAAGCGCTACGTGCTGTCGGACGCGCTGAGCCCGCAGGTCTTCTCCGACGCCCAGGAGGAATACGCCAACTTTTACAAGGCGGTGTCGTCCTGGCTGAGCTTCGCGTTCAAGTTCAAGTTCCAGGCCATCCTGGCGGCAACCTTCGTGGCGCTCGGCCTGGCGCTGGTGCTGCTGGTCGGTGGCCGGCGGCTGTTCGGGCGGGTGTTCGAGGCCGATCCCGCCAACCAGGACCCGTCCTATCTCAGCCGTCTGTCGGTGGCCTTCTGGTCTACCATGCTGCCGACCCTGGCGGTCGGCGTATTCCTCGCCTCCACGGTGTTCTTTTTCAATTATTACAATGTGTTGCGCGGCGACATCGGAGTCTTTCTGAATGCACTGGCAACCGCTATCGGGGTGATCTTCTGCGTCAACCGGCTGACCAATGCCGCGCTTGAGCCGCAGCTGCCGAACTGGCGCCTCATCCCGGTCGAAACCGGGGCGGCGCGCTGGCTGGTGCGCCTGTCGACCGCCATGGCGGTCGTCATCAGCGTCAACACCTTCCTGTCTGTCGTCAACGACAAGATGGGCTCGCCGCTGTCGCTGACCATCGCGCGCAGTTTCGTCGCCACCATCGTCGTCGGCATCATCCTGATCCTGATGGCCATGCTGCGGCCGTTCAGGGCACGCGACGGAAGCTGGCGGCCATGGCCGGCATGGCTGCGCTATCTGGCGCTGGCGCTTGGACTGTTCACCATCATCGCCGCGCTGCTTGGCTATATCGGCCTTGCCCTGTTCGTCTCGCTGCAGGTCGTGGTCACCAGCACGGCGCTGATCACCGCCTATATCGGCTTCCTGTCGGCGCGGGCGATCGGCGAGGAAGGGGCGTTCGCCAACACCACGGTCGGGCGCTGGCTGTCGACCCATTCCAGCTACGAGGACACGGCACTCGATCAGCTCGGCCTCGTCGTCAGTGTTGCCATCAACCTGTTGATAGTGCTGGTTTTCCTGCCGCTTATCCTGCTGATGTGGGGGTTCCAGCCCGGCGACATCCAGGCCTGGGCCTACAAGCTGGCGACCGGGATCAATATCGGTTCCGTGACGATTTCGGTCACCGGCATCCTTTCGGGCATCGTCGTCTTCATCATCGGCTATTTCCTGACGCGATGGTTCCAGGGCTGGCTCGACGGCTCGGTGATGGCGCGCGGCAAGGTCGATACCGGCGTGCGCAACTCGATCCGGCTGGCCGTCGGCTATGCCGGCGTGGCGCTGGCGGGGCTGGTCGGCATATCGGCGGCGGGCATTGATCTTTCCAGCCTCGCTCTGGTCGCCGGTGCCCTTTCCCTGGGTATCGGTTTCGGCCTGCAGAATGTCGTCTCCAACTTCGTCTCCGGCCTGATCCTTTTGGCCGAGCGGCCGTTCAAGGTTGGCGACTGGATCGTCGCCGGCGACGTCAGCGGCACGGTCAAGAAGATCAGCGTGCGCGCCACCGAGATCGAGACTTTCCAACGGCAGTCGGTGATCCTGCCCAATTCAAACCTGATCAACAACGCCGTCGGCAATTGGACGCACCGCAACAAGCTCGGCCGTGTCGAGATCAAGGTCGGCGTCGCCTATGGCAGCGACGTCAAGCAGGTGCATGCCATGCTGCTGGAAATCGCGCGCAGCCATGCGATGGTGCTTAAGAACCCGGAGCCCTTCGTGCTGTTTTCCAATTTCGGCGCGGCCGCGCTGGAGTTCGAAATCCGCGTGTTCCTGGCCGATATCATGAACGGCAGCGTCGTGCAGAACGACATTCGTTTTGCCGTGCTGGAGACATTCAACGACCAGCATATCGAGATCCCGTCGACGCCGCGCGCTGTCGTCGAGGTGAACAAGCCCAAGGCCTGGCCAACCGACGACGACAAGATCGAGGCCGACTTCGCCGAACAGGAACAGGCGAAGGTGGAAGCCGCGGCCGAAGCGAAAAGGCTCGCCAAATCCGGACGCAAGGCGCGCAAGCCCGATCCCAGCTAGGGTCGGTTCCCGTCAGCGCATTGCCGCCCCGCATCATATCGTGCCGGCCAGCGAAAATGACAGGGTCGGGCGTATGATTGCAAACAGGCCAAAACCAATTGCGGCATGAATGCGGCATTCAGTTGCGGTTCAGCTTCCATCTCATATAAGCTCCCATGCAAAGGGCGAAAATGCCTTGCGAAATGCAACAGAGGCGGTGGGAACACCGATATTGCAACATGTGGAAGTCTCTCGTCGCTGCCGTGGCCTTGCTTGCCGTGAGCGGCTCGGCCCATGCCGCCAGCGCGGTCAACAAGGACGCCGAGACCCGCACGCTGGTCGTGACGGAAGGCGGCAGCAAGACCGAGCTTGCGCTGGCCGGTGGTGAAACCGTCGAATTCTGCCAGAACGGCTGCTTCGTCACCTTGCCGAACGGTGACCTTGAAGCCCTGACCGGCTCGGAAACCGTCGAAATCTCGGGCGGCGTCGCCCGCATCAAGTAACCCATGCGCCATGATTGGAAAGGCCGGGCATTTGCTCGGCCTTTTATCGTTTCCGGTAGCTGTTGTTTAACAATGACGCCGGAAATACCGCCGCGGCAGCCGCCTGCAACCAGGCGTTTTAACGTTCGCTGCGCCATACCCCGCTATACCAGCGTCAAGACGCCGAAAAGCGGCGCTCAACGGGATTCCGGCGTTCCGGATCATAGGCTGGCAGGGCAGGACGGGCATGGATGCGCGGTCGGACAGGAACGCAATACCGCTTGCGGTCGATCTCGACGGCACGCTGATCGCGACCGACCTGTTGTGGGAAGGCATGTTCCTCCTCCTCAAGAAGAACCCGCTCTATATCTTCCTGGTGCCGTTCTGGGCCGCCGCCGGGCTGGCGCGGCTGAAGCAGGCGATCGCACAGCGCATCGATATCGACCCCGCGACGCTGCCCTATCGCGCGCCGCTGCTCGACCGGCTGCGCGCCGAGCACGGCGAAGGCCGCAAGATCGTGCTGGCGACCGGTACGCCGCGCAAATTCGCCGACGCCATATCGGCCCATCTCGGCATTTTCGACCGTGTGCTGGCGACCGACGGCCTCGACAATCTCACCTCCGGCAAGAAGCGCGCCTCGCTGATATCAGCCTATGGCGATGGCGGCTTCGACTATGCCGGCAACAGCCGCCATGATCTCCAGGTCTTCGACGCCGCGCGCAATGCAATCGTCGTCGCGCCCGACCGTCATGCGGCGCGCTGGCAGGCAGCGCATGGCGCCGAAACCATGCCGGCGCCAAGGCCGACCTTGCGGACCATCATCAAGATGCTGCGCGTGCATCAGTGGCTGAAGAATTCGCTGATCGCCGTGCCGATGGTGCTGTCGCACGAATATTTCAACACCAACATGATCTGGGAATGCCTGCTGGCGTTCGTCTCGTTCAGCGCGGTGGCGTCGGCGATCTATATCCTCAACGATTTCTTCGATCTGGCGCTCGACCGCAAGCATGTCACCAAGTGCAACAGGCCGTTCGCCAGCGGTGCGCTGTCGATCCCGTTCGGTCTGGGCGCCATCGCGGTGCTGCTGACGATCGGCGTCGGTACCGGGCTGTTCCTGTCGCCTGAATTCCTGGCCGTGCTTGGCGGTTACATGGTCGTCACCACGGCCTATTCGCTATCGTTCAAGCGCATGCTGCTGGTCGATGTGCTGACGCTTGCCGGCCTCTACACGATCCGAGTGATCGCCGGTGCGGCCGCGACCGGCGTCGCCGTCTCGTTCTGGCTGCTCGCCTTTTCGATCTTCTTCTTCCTGTCGCTGGCGCTGGTGAAACGCTTCGTCGAACTGCGCACAACCGCCATTCCGCCCGGCGAACGCATTGCCGGGCGCGGTTATCGCACGGAAGACCAGGAGATCGTCGCCCAGGCCGGCATGGCCTCCGCCTTCTCCTCGGCGCTGGTTCTGGCGCTCTACATGGACAGTGTCGCGGTGCGCGAGCTTTACCCGCATCCGTGGCTGATCTGGCCGCTGCCGCCCATCGTGCTTTACCTCACCATGCGCGTCTGGATCCTGGCGCGCCGCGACGAGATGAATGACGACCCGGTCGTCTTCATCATCCGTGACTGGCGCAGCCAGATCGTGGTGCTGATCGGCGCTGTGCTGCTGGTCATCGGGGGTTGGTAGGCATGGCCGAACGCTTTCGGAGCTTTGGCCTTGCCACGCCGCCGGCGCCGCGTGCGATCCACGCCGACGATGCCATCGCGCTGCTGAGGGGTGGCCAGGCGAAGGAAGCCTCGCTGCTTGCCTATGGCAACGGGCGTTCCTACGGCGATTCCTGCCAGAACCAGGCCGGCACGGTCGTCGATATGCGGACGCTGAACCACATCCGCGCCTTCAACGCCGAGACGGGCGTGCTCGAAGCGGATGCCGGTGTGCTGCTGTCCGATATTATCGCGCACGCCGCACCTTACGGTTTCTTCCCGGCGGTGGTTCCGGGCACGCAGTTCGTCACGCTCGGCGGCGCCATTGCCAATGACGTGCACGGCAAGAACCACCATCGGCGCGGCACGTTCGGCTGCCATGTCGAAAGCTTCACGCTGCTGCGGTCCGATCGAAAGACCTATCGCTGCTCGGCCACCGACAATCCGCGCCTGTTCCGGGCCACCATCGGTGGCATGGGTCTGACCGGCCTGATGCTCTCGGCCTCGATCCGGCTGATGCGGGTGCCTTCGCTCGACATCGTCGAGAAGACGACGCCGTTTCGTGATCTCGGCGAATTCTTCGATCTGGCCGAGGCGGCCGACCAGGCCAATGAATATGCGGTGGCCTGGATCGACCAGCTCGCCGGCGGCCGCAACAGCGGGCGTGGGCTGCTGTTCACCGGCAACCATGCCGAGCACGGCCCGCACGCGGCCGCGCGCGCCGGCGGCAATCTTTCCGTGCCGTTCCAGCCGCCCTTCAATGTGCTCAACCGGCCGTTCCTGACCGCTTTCAACGCCGCCTACCGGTGGAATAAAAGTCATGCGACCGCGCCGCGTCAGACCGGCTACCACGGTTTTTTCTTTCCGCTCGACGGCGTGCGCGACTGGAACCGGCTCTATGGTCCCAATGGGCTGTTCCAGCACCAGAGCGTGGTGCCGGAGGAGGTGGCGCGCAGCGTCGTGCCGGAATTGCTCGCGGCGGCCCGGCGAGCCGGGCAAGGATCTTTCCTCACCGTGCTGAAGCGCTTCGGTTCGATCCGCTCGCCGGCGCTGCTGTCGTTCCCGCGGCCCGGCTACACGCTGACGCTGGATTTCCCCAACAAGGGAGCGGCGACGCTTGCTTTGCTTGGCGACCTCGACCGCATCACGGTTGCGGCCGGCGGGGCGGTCAATCCCTACAAGGATGCGCGCATGGGCGCGGCAATCTTTGCTGCTTCCTTCGCGGACTGGCCGAGGCTGGAAGCGCTGCGCGATCCTGCCTTCATGTCCGATTTCTGGGCGCGCACGGCCGGCGACATCGACCTGCGGCGGCGCGGCGTGGAGGCTGCCGAATAGATAAAAATGGAATGAATCGTGGTTATCGAACGGTTAATCGCAAGATTTACTCAAAACAGTCTTGTGAGTTCACGAAATCTTTTGGGCTTTGTATTAGTGGAAATCACGGGGTTGGCGCGCGAGCATGAAATATATCGTCTTTATTCTCTTTACGGTCATGACCAATGCCGCTGCGCAGCTTATGCTGAAGCAAGGCATGATGTCGCTTGGGCCGATCTCGTTCGAGGCCGTCAATCCGCTCGTCAAGCTGCTGCAGATCGTCTTTAGCCCCTGGGTGTTCCTCGGGCTCTGCACCTTCGTGATTTCCATGGCTTCGCACCTCTATGTGCTGTCCAAGGTCGAGCTTTCCTTTGCCTATCCCTTCCTCAGCCTCGCCTATGTCGCCGTCGCCATCTTCGCCTATTTCGTCTTTCGCGAGGACCTCAATGGCTGGCGCATCGCCGGCATCGCCTTCATCTGCGTCGGCACGGTGCTGATCGCGCAAAGCGGGCGAGGGCATGAGGACCAGACCGCTTCCATCACGCCCGACAAGATCCCTGCAAACGAGACCGTTCGATGAGACATGTGATTTTCGGCGGTGACGGCTTTGTCGGCCGCCACCTTGCGCCCAAGTTCGTGGCGGATGGCGAAGAGGTCATCGTCGCCGACATCGCCAGGAGCGACCTTGCGCACTACCGCAACGTCCGGTTCGTCCAATGCGACGTCACCGATCCGGCGTCGGTCGCCGCCGTCGGGCTGAAGGCCGACGACATGGTCTACAATCTGTCGGCCAAGATGCTGTCGCCGATCCAGGTGCGCGCCAAACGGCACGACTTCTTCTTCCCGGTGAATTTCCACGGCACCGAGCACATCATACAGGCCATGGACAAGGCTGGTGCGCCCAGGCTCGTCCACTACACGACGGACATGATCTACGGCCACACGGTCACCCAGCCGATGACCGAGGAGCACCCCGTCACGCCGCTCGGCGAATATGGCTGGTCGAAGCAGAAGACCGAGGAACTCGCCGCCGAATGGCGCAAGCGCGGCATGTCGATCTCGCTGTTCCGGCCGCGCCTGATCATCGGCCCAGGCCGGCTCGGCATCCTCGAAAAACTGTTCAAGCTGATCGACTGGAACCTTCCAGTGCCAATGATCGGCTCCGGCAGGAACCCCTATCAGTTCATTTCTGTTTTCGATTGCGCGGAAGCTGCCCGCGCGGCCTGGAAGGCCGGTGTGCCCAATGAGGCCTATAATCTCGGCTCGCTCAACCCGCCGCCGGTGAAGAAATTGCTCGGCGATCTCATCCGCCATGCCGGCTCGAAGTCGATGCTGCTGCCGACGCCCGGCTGGGCGGTCAAGCGCACGCTCGACCTGCTCGATCTCGTAAACATGCCGATCATGGATCCCGAACAATATCTGATCGCCGACGAGGAATGCGTGCTCGACGTGTCCAAGGCCGAGCGTCAGCTCGGCTGGGTGCCGCAATATCGCGACGAGGACATGCTGATCGCCGCCTACAGCGAATACCGCGCCAAGAAGGGCGGGCCTGCTGTCGCCACCAAACATGTGCCCGCCGAATAGCGGTCCCGCCAAGCAATTCATGGCGCGACGCTGGTCGTAGCGCGGACAGGAGATTGAAATGACCGTCATGGCCAAGCCCGAACAGACGAATGCGGGCACCATGGTGAGCGCGCCGGCACTGTCGCCCGCAGCAATAGCCAAGCCCGACCTGATCAGTGTCGAGCAGGCCAAAGCGATGGATGTCGCCCGCATGACCGACCTGTTCAAGGCGCATCTCAATCCCGGCCAGCTGCACTTCATGAAGCTGCTCGGCTTCCACAAGATCAAGATCGAGCGCGCCGAAGGCATGTTCTACATCGATCAGAACGGCCGCAAGATCCTCGACTTCTTCGGCGGCTTCGGTTCGCTGGCCTTCGGCCACAACCATCCGCGTATCCTGGATGCACGCAAAAAATTCCAGGAGGAGAAGCGCCAGGAAATCGCCATCGCCTTCATGTCGCAATATGCGGCAGCGCTCGCGCACAACCTCGCCAAATGCTCGCCCGGCGATCTCGACATGGTGTTCTTGGGTTCGTCCGGCTCGGAGGCGATGGAAGCGGCGGTGAAGCTCGCCGAACGCGCCGCCGGCCCGAAGCGGCCGAAGATCGTCTATGCCGAGAATTCCTTCCACGGCAAGACCAAGGGCGTGCTCGGCATCACCGACGGCCAGCTCTACCGCGCCGATTTCAAGGTGGCCGACAATACAGTGCGCATTCCCTTCGGCGACATCGAGGCGGTCGAGAGCCTGTTTCGTTCGGATCCGGAGGTTGGCGTCATCGTGCTCGAAACCATCCAGGGCGGCGGCGGCATCATCCAGGCAGAGGCGCAATACTGGCAGAAGCTGCGCGCGCTCTGCGATCAGTATGGGGTGCTGTGGGTCGCAGACGAAGTGCAGTGCGGCTATGGCCGCTCGGGCCGCTTCTATGCCTTCGAACATTACGGCGTCGTGCCTGACGTGACGGCGCTGGCCAAGTCGCTCGGCGGCGGCAAGGCGGCTGTCGGCGCGATGATCGCCAGGCGCGACGTTTACATGAAGGCCTATGGCACGCCGAAAACGGCGATGATCCATGCCATGGCAACCTTTGGCGGCATGGGCGAGGCCTGCGTCACCTCGATCGAGGCGCTCAACGTGCTTTATGACGAGGGGCTGATCGACAACGCCGCGGTCACCGGCGACTATCTGCTGCAGCGACTGCAGGCGCTCAAGGAAAAGTACCCGAAGATCATCAAGGACGTGCGCGGCAAAGGCCTTATGGTCGGCCTGGAGTTCCACGATTTCTCGCAGACCTTGCCGATGGTGCTGCGCCCGGTGGTCAGCATGCTCGACGACAAGCTGAAGGGCTCGCTGTCAGGCTTTGTCGGCGCGCTGCTGCTGCGCGACTACGACGTGCTCGTCGCCTTTACCGAATACAACCGCAACGTCATCCGACTCGAGCCACCGCTGATCTGCCAGCGCGAGCATGTCGACCACTTCGCCGATGCCTTCGACAGCCTGCTGTCGCGCGGGATCGTGTCTATCGTGAAGGACTTCGTCAAAAGCCAGGTCCGTTAGAAGAGAGTCCGTTGAGCACAAAAAGATGCTGACCAAGTCTCCCGCTGCGAAAAACCCGCTCGACCGGCTCACCGAGACCGGTCTGGCGTGGGGCGAGGGGACCTATGCGCGCTTGGCCGCACCCATCGGCGCGGTAGCCTTCGCGCTCTACATCCTTCAGACGGCATTCACGGCGTGGGTGATGCCCGATGCCAATTGGGACATGCTGCCCTACCTTGCCATCGCCGAAGAGGGCACCTACCCCGACGCGCGGGCGCTGCATGATTATGCCTACAGCACCGTCAAGGCAGGCGTGTCGGCGGGTGACTACAAGGCGCTGACCGATGATGGCGGCGGCTTCCGCAGCCACATGACGGAGAATGCCGGCGACTTTCATTCGCTGCTCGGCATGTACCGGATAAAATTCCTCTATGCCGAGATCCTGTCGACGCTGAGCGCGGTGATGTCGCCGGTCGAGGCGATGCGGCTGGTACAGGTGTTTTCGGTGCTTTTGTTCGGTGCGATCGCGCTGCTTTGGCTGCACAGGGAAAAGGCCCTGGCCTTGGCGCCGGTGATCGGCGCGGTGTTGATCATGGCTGATTTCGGCGATGCGGCGCGCGCTTCGACGCCGGACCTGCTGACGTCGGCGCTGCTGCTCGGCGGGCTCTACGCCTATGTCAGAGGCCGCGAGCCGGCGACGGCGATCCTGCTCTTCCTCGCCTTCATGGTGCGGCCGGACAATATTGTTTTCCTTGCCATATTCTCGGTGCTGTTGGTCGCGTTCCGGCAGAAGGCGTGGGGCGCGCTGGCCGGCTTTGCCGCGTCCTTCATCGCCTATTTCGCCATTTCGCACTGGGCCCAGCATCCTGGCTGGTGGCCGCATCTGTGGTTCTCGAGCATCGAGCAGCACTACAATATGGACGGGTTCGAGCCGGCGTTCTCGGTCACCGCCTATCTCAGGGCGTTTGCCACATCGCTGCTGCGCGCCGTCAATTTGAACAGCTGGGTCGGCGTTTCGGTGCTGGCGCTGGCCGGCTGGTTTGCCACCAGCCGCGCCGGTTTTAGGCTCGACCGGCGTGCAGGCATCCTGTTCGCGGCGCTGGTGCTGGGTGCGCTGGCGAAGTTCACGGTCTTTCCGATCCATGACACGCGTATCTATTTCCCGCATCTGATGCCGCCCTTCCTGCTGCTGGCAACGCCGTTCATGGCGCTGTGGGCAGCATCGGCCCGCGGCCAGCATCGCGCGGCCTTGCACGTCATTCCGGGAGACAAGCCATGAGTTCGCTATCCAGCCTGGCGCGCATCGCCTTGTCGCTCGGCCTTCCCTCGGGCCTGCTCGATCGCGGGCCGTCGCTGCGTGGCACGAAATTCCTGGCGAAGGCGGCGCTGAAAGCGCGCTTCGGCGGGGCAGGGCAGCCGTTCCAGATGGTCAATGTCGGCGCCTGCGACGGCGCGCTGTTCGACGATGTGACGCCGTGGCTGCACAGGATTGCCGGCGCCCGCGCCATGCTGGTCGAGCCGATCCCGTACAACCAGAAACGCCTGCGCGCCAACTATCCCGATACGGAGCGCTTCATCATCGAGCCGGTGGCGGTGACAAGGACCAGGGGCACGATCACCGTCCACACGTTCGATGCCGCGGCGCTCGAGGCCGGCACGCTGCCGATCGAGTTTATCGGCTGCTCCTCGTTCACCGACACCAATCTGATGTCGGGCAAGAACGCCTGGGGCGAGGCCGACGCCAATTTCAACAAGTTCGCACCGCACCTCAGGGATATCGAGGTGCCGTCGGAAACGCTGCAGACGCTGCTCGACCGCAACGGCATCAGCCATATCGACGCCTTCCTCGTCGATTGCGAGGGTGCGGACTGGATCGTCTTCGAACAGCTTGATCTGAAACGCTATCGTCCCGGCATGATCAAGGTCGAAGTCGGCGCGCTGCCGGCGGCGGAGATCGGCCAGGTCGTGGTCAAGCTGAAGACGGCGGGCTACCAGGTTGGTTTCCAGGCCGAGGATATCTGGGCCTTCGCGTAAGACATCGGCGACCGGATGGAAATGAATCGGCCCGGGCAATGCCGCCGATATTTCTTTATTTGGCGTTATCTTGGGGTGAAGAGCCGCCAATGGGGCGTGGACAGCTGCTTTCCGCGCGGATATTGTTTAGGCTGTTCTGTGGCTCTCTTGGTTCGGTTGTTTCTCGGATTTCTAGCGAAACTTGGCACACGAAATACTGGACGTGAGCAAAGATGGTCAAAGCCGCGGCGAAGAAGCCTGCCAGCAATCCCCTTGGCCTAGGACTCCAGCCCGCGATTGATGACCGGTTGAAGGAGGCGGATCTTGGCCTGAAGAGCGCCGACATAAAGCTGAAAGAAGCAGAACTCATTGAGAAAAGGGCATGGTATAGATTCCTATCAGCACCGCTGACGCCAGTTCTGATAACTGCCATTGCAGGATTTGTGGTCACGCAGGTGACGAATTCCATGCAGGCGAGCGCAAATCTGGCGTTGGAGCGCGAGAAGAGCAAAGGGTCCCTTATTCTCAAAGCGTGGGAAACAGGCGATCCAGCGGTTTCGCTCAGGAATTTGCAGTTTCTGGCGAAAATTCAGCTCATCGATGATCCGACAGGCGTGATCGGCAAACTCACGTCTGAAGATGCGCCTTTTCTGCCACGTCCTGGCGGTCCCGTTGTTCCAGTAAGCGCGAGCGACATGAAGGTTTTCTTTGAGCGTTACAAACAGGCATTCGGAACCATCACGCAACGCACCGTTGACAATCTGACCCAGCTTTTCCAGGACATTTCAAAGGACGTGTCAGCCCAAGACATCCGCCAGGTGGCATACGTTCTGGCAACCATCAGGTTTGAAACAGCCAATTCTTTTTCGACGGTTACCGAGATGGGGACGGATGCTTCGCTGGAAGGGAAGTATGGACCGGATTCGCCTTTTGGTTCCGCCCTCGGCAACACTTCACCTGGCGATGGTGCCCGATACAGGGGGCGCGGCTATCTTCAAATAACCGGCCGAAACAATTATCAATTCATGGGCTCGGCATTGAACATCGATCTGGTCGACCATCCTGAACTCGCGGTCGATCCGCAAATAGCCTATCGCATCACTTCCCTGGCGATGTTCGATGGCCGCTTTACCGGCAAGAAGCTTGCGGATTACATCACCGCCGACAAAGCAGACTATTATAACGCCCGGCATGTTGTGGGTGGATTGGGCCACGCGTCAGATATCGCGGATGCTGCAGTCAAGCTTGAGGCAATCCTGCGCGAAACCGTGGGAGATCAATCCGCGCAGGCTTCGCAGCCGTAGCGCCTTCGAACGACCCAATGCGTTTGAGTTGCCACTGGCGACAAATCGCCTTGTCCGCAGCTGTCTGGTCGCTCGGCTTTTTGCCAATGTCGCAAACAGGCTTCATCAGCGCTATCGCTCCGCCCTATAGTCCGCCCGCTTTATCACTTTGGAGTCGCGGGCAATGGCAGAGTTTCCGAAAAAGGCGAAGGTCGTTATCATTGGCCTTGGCGGTATTGTCGGCGCGTCGATCGCCCATCACCTGATCGAACGTGGCTGGACCGATATTGTCGGCATCGACAAATCGGGCATCCCGACCGATATCGGCTCGACCGCGCACGCTTCCGATTTCTGCTACACCACCAGCCACGATTTCCTGTCCTGCTGGACGACACTTTATTCCATCGATTTCTACGAGAAGATGGGTCATTACGCCCGCATCGGCGGCCTCGAAGTGGCTCGCCTCGGCGACGATGGCCGCATGGACGAGATCAAGCGCAAGATCGCCTCGGCAAAGGCCTTTGGCACGCGCGCGCGCCTGATCGAGCCGGCCGAGATCAAGGAGAAGTTCCCGCTGATCGAAGAGGGGATGGTGCAGGGCGGCCTTTGGGATCCGGACGCAGGTCTGGTCATCCCGCGCTCGCAGACCGTCGCCGGCAAGCTGGTCGACCAGGCGGAAGCGTCGGGTAAGCTCAAATCCTTCGCCAACACGCCGGCCAAGTCGCTCGTGGTCAAGGACGGCCGCATCAGCGCCGTGGTGACCGATCGCGGCACGATCGAGGCCGACTATGTCATCGTGTGCGCCGGCATCTGGGGCCGGCTGATCGCCGAAATGGTTGGCGAGGACCTGCCGGTCATGCCGATCGACCATCCCCTGACTTTCTTCGGCCCCTACAACGAATTCGCCGGCACCGGCAAGGAGATCGGCTGGCCGCTGCTGCGCGACCAGGGCAATTCGGCCTATATGCGCGACACCGGCGACCCCAAGACAGCCGAGGGCGGCCAGATCGAGTGGGGCTATTACGAAGAAAACAACCCGCGCCTTTGCCATCCGCGCGACCTCCTCGAAAAGCATGAGGCGCGGCTGTCGCCGTCGCAGCGCGACCTCGACATGGAGCAGATCCTGGCGCCGCTCGAACGCGCCATGGAGCTGACGCCGATCCTGGGCGAACTCGGCTACAACGAAAGCCATTCCTTCAACGGCCTGCTGCAGGTGACCGCCGATGGCGGCCCGTCCATGGGCGAAAGCCAGAAGGTGAGAGGGCTGTGGTATGCCGTCGCCATCTGGGTCAAGGATGGCCCCGGCATGGGCAAGCTGATAGCCGACTGGATGACGGACGGCCGCACCGCGATCGACCATCACGCCATCGACTATGCGCGCTTCTATCCGCACCAGACGAAGGAACAGTTCATCTGGGATCGCTGCACCGAGACGGCGATGAAGGTCTACAATCCGGCTGTGCATCCGCGCGAACCGTTCTCCAAGGGCCGCAACATCAGGCGCTCGCCATTCTGGGAACGCGAGAAGGAACTCGGCGGTTATTTCATGGAACTGGGCGGCTGGGAGCGTGCTCATGGTTACGCCGCCAACGAGCACCTGCTGGAGAAGTATGGCAATCGCGTTCCCGTACGCGAGAACGAGTGGGACAACCGCCATTTCTGGCGCGTCTCCAATGCCGAGCATCTGGCGATGAGCGAGGATTGCGGCATCGTCAACCTGTCGCATTTCTCGATGTATGACGTCGAAGGGCCAGACCACGTCGCGCTGCTGGAATGGCTGTGCGCGGCCAAGATCGGCGGCGACAACAACATCGGCAAGGGCATCTACACCCACTTCCTCGACGAGGAAGGCATGGTGCGCGCCGACTTCACCGTGATCCGCATGGCCGACCGCTGCCGCGTGATCGACGGCGCCGATGCCGGCCCGCGCGACTTCCGCTACATGCAGCGCACAGCGCAGGACAAAGGCTTTGACGTCACCGTCACCGATGTGACGGAGAAATACGTCACCATCGGCATTTGGGGTCCGAATGCCCGCACCACCTTGCAGAAGGTGGTCGAGAATCCCGAGGGCCTTTCGCTGGAGAATTTCCCCTTCGCGGCGATCAAGCCGGTCAGGATCGGCGGCAAGGATGTCACCGCCTTCCGCATCTCCTATGTCGGCGAGCAGGGCTGGGAACTGCATATGCGCTACGAGGATGGCCTCGCCGTCTGGGATGCACTGCGCTCGACCGGCGTCATGCCGTTCGGCGTCGAGACCTATGCCAACACGCGCCGCATGGAAAAGAGCCTGCGCCTGCAGAATGCCGACCTTCTGACCGAGTACAATCTGTTGGAAGCCGACCTCGCGCGTCCGAAGGTCAAGGAGAACGATTTCTGCGGCAAGGCCAAGCATGTTGAATACCGCGCCCGCGAGTACCAGCCGGCGACTTTGTGCACGCTGGTGATGACCGAAAACACCGATTCCAAGGGCGTGGCGCGTTATCCCGTTGGCACGATGCCGGTGCTGGATCCGGCTACCGGTGAGACGCTGGTCGACGAGCTCGGCCGCCGCTCCTTCACCACCTCGGTCGCCTATGGGCCGACGATCGGCAAGAACATCGCGCTCGCCTATCTGCCGCATTCATATGCGCAGGAAGGCCGCAAGCTTGAGGTCGAATATTTCGGCGAGACCTATCCGGTCGAGGTCGCCGGCGTCGGCTACAAGCCGCTCTATGACCCGGAGAACCTCAAGCCGCGCAGCTGATCGGTCGGGCGGACCACGGGACTTATTGCAAAAGCCTGGCTGCGAGCCGGGCTTTTGTCTTTTTAAGCGGGCGGTTTTCGCTTACCCTTGCGGCATGTCTGCTTTATCGCGCGCGAGACATCTGCTTTCCGGCTGCGCCGCGCTGGCTCTGATGCTTTCGCTGACGCCGGGGTCCCGCGCGGATGAGCCGGTCGATGTCGAGCTGGTGCTGGCGGTCGACGTTTCGCTGTCGATGTCGGCGGACGAGCTCGAGATCCAGCGCCATGGCTACGCGGCGGCGCTGACGCATGACAATGTGCTGCAGGCGATCGCCGATGGCGCCCATGGCAAGATCGCCGTCACCTATGTCGAATGGGCCGGCACCACATGGCAACGCGTCATCGTGCCATGGACTGTCATCGCAACCCGAGCCGACGCGGAGCGGGTGGTCGCGCAATTGTCGGCGCAGCCGCCGAACAGCGCGCGGCGCACCTCGATCTCCGGCGCGCTGGAATTCGGCAGCGATCTGTTCGCCGAAAGCGGCTACCAGGGGACCAAGCGGGTCATCGACATTTCCGGCGACGGGCCCAACAACCAGGGCGCTCCGGTCAATCTCACCCGCGACGGCGTGGTCAGACAAGGCATCGTCATCAACGGCCTGCCGCTGATGACCCGGGGTGGCCTTTCCGGCGCTTACGACGTCAACGATCTTGACCGCTACTACAGCGACTGCGTCATCGGCGGCCCGGGCGCCTTCATGATCCCGGTCAACGACTGGACGCAATTTCCCGAAGCCATTCGCCGCAAACTGGTGCTGGAGCTTGCCGGCCCGACCTCACCGCAATGGGCGGCGGAGGAGGCCGATCATCCGCCGGTGGTGCTGGCGCAGGACAAGCCCGCCGCCGACTGCCAGATCGGCGAGAAAATGTGGCGAAACCGCAACTGGATGCTCGACAGCCGCTGAGCCGAGCGAGCCAACCAACGGTGACGACCGACCCGATCGCAGCTCTTCGGCCGAGCGCCGTTGCGGCGACTGTCCACGGGCAGGGCTTCAATTCTGTCCAACGCAAGTGGTGAGGCGAGCCTGCTGGCAGCAGCCGACACGTTCCTGTTGATTGACAAGCCGACGGGCGTCTGTGAACAATTTCGCCCAGAGAAACAAAAGGGGAACCGACATGAACAGAATCGCCGTTTTCGCCGCGACTTTGACGCTTGCCGCCGGTCTGTCCGCGCCGGTGATGGCCGCCACATCGGTCACCATCGGCATCAGCGGCTGGACCGGCTTCGCACCGCTGACGCTCGCCAAGCAGGCGGGCCTCTTCGAGAAGCACGGCCTCGACGTGACCTTGAAGAAGGTGCCGCAGGCCAGCCGTCCGCTGGCCATCGCCAGCGGCGACCTGCAATGCGCCGCCACTACCGTCGAGACGTGGCTGGTGTGGAACGCCAGCGGGGTGACCACCAAGCAGATCTTCCAGCTCGACAAATCCTATGGCGCCGACGGCATCGTCGTGCGCAACGACATCAAGACGGTCGCCGATCTCAAGGGCAAGAACGTCGCCTCCTCGGCTCCGGGCACGTCGCCCTATTTCCTGCTCGCCTGGGTGCTGAACAAGAACGGCATGTCGACCAAGGACGTGACGGTAGTCAATCTGGAGCCGGACGCGGCGGCGCAAGCCTTCCTCGCCGGCCAGAACGATGCGGCGGTCACCTATGAGCCGTTCATCTCGGCCGTGCGCGACAAGGCCGACCAGGGCCACATACTGGCGACCACGCTCGACTATCCGATGGTGCTCGACACGGTCGGCTGCACGCCCGAATTCCTCAAGGCCAATCCCGACGCCGCCAGGGCGCTGGCCGACAGCTATTTCGAGGCGCTCGACCTGATCAAGAAGGACCCGCAGAAATCCTATGAGATCATGGGCGCCGACGTGAAGCAGTCGGCCAAGGAATTCGAGGATTCGGCGAAGTACCTGAAATGGGCCGACAAGGCCGAGAACCAGCAGTTCTTCACCAAGGAATTCCAGGATTTTTCCAAGACCGCGGGCGAGTTGCTGCTGCAGATGGGGCTGATCAAGGAAGCGCCCGACGTCGCCACGCTGGCCGACACCAGCGCGGTGGCGAACTGATCGTCAGGCCTTTGCCCATCGTGCGGCGGCGTCCGGCGCCGCCGCTCTTTCCTCGACACGTGACCATTTGATGGGGACGATGTGAAGATGCGCCCCTTGCATCCAGTCTCGCCGAGCCTGCGAACCGTGCTCGGCATTTCCTTTTTCGTGCTGTTTATTGCCTTCTGGGCCTGGATCACGCTTGGCGGCCACGTCAACCGCATCTTCCTCGCCGATCCGCTATCAATGCTCAGGGATGGCTGGCGGCTGCTGGTCGAGGACCGCTTCTGGCTCGACATATTGATCACCATCTGGCGCGTCTTCGGCGGCTTCGTGCTGGCCTCGGTCGTCGCCGTGCCGATCGGCATCGCCATGGGCGCCTGGAAGCCGGTGGAAGCGTTCCTGGAACCCTTCGTCTCCTTCGCCCGCTATTTGCCGGCCTCGGCCTTCATTCCGCTGCTGATCCTGTGGGCCGGCATAGGCGAACTGGAAAAGCTGCTGGTCATCTTCGTCGGCTCGGTGTTCCAGATCATCCTGATCATCGCCGTCAAGGTCGGCTCGACGCGGCGCGATCTGGTCGAGGCCGCCTATACGCTGGGCTCGACGAGCAACGGCATCGTCAAACGGGTGATCATGCCGGCCAACGCGCCCGAAATCGCCGAGACGCTGCGGCTGGTGCTCGGCTGGGCCTGGACTTATGTCATCGTCGCCGAGCTGATCGGTTCGTCCTCCGGCATCGGCTACATGATCATCAACAGCCAGTCGCGGCTGGCGACCGGACAGATCATTTTCGGCATCATCGTCATCGGGCTGATCGGGCTGTTGTCCGACTTCGCCTTCAAGGCGTTCAACCGCTGGCTCTTTCCATGGAGCCTGGCGTGAGCAAGCTTCTCATCGAGGGCGTCTCGCGCACCTTTGCCGGCGTGCGTGGCGGACCGCCGGTCAAGGCACTGATGCCGATCGATCTGGCGGTCGCCGCCAACGACTTCATCACCATTCTGGGGCCGTCCGGCTGCGGAAAGTCGACACTGCTTAGAATTGTCGCCGGCCTGGAGGCGCCCAGTGAAGGCCGCGTGCTGCTCGACGACAAGGCCGTGACGCGGCCGGGACCCGATCGCGGCATGGTCTTCCAGTCCTACACGCTGTTCCCGTGGCTGACGGTGACTGAGAACATCGCCTTTGGCCTGCGCGAACGCGGCATGGCGCCGAAGGAGCGGGACGACATCGTCGCCTCCTATGTCGATCTGGTCGGGCTGAGGGGATTTGAAAATCATTGGCCGAAGCAACTCTCCGGCGGCATGCAGCAGCGCACGGCGATCGCCCGTGCGCTCGCCAACGATCCCGAGATCCTGTTGCTGGACGAGCCGTTTGGCGCGCTCGACAACCAGACGCGCGGGCTGATGCAGGAGCTGCTTCTCGGCATCTGGGAGCGGCGCAAGAAGACGGTGCTGTTCGTCACCCACGATATCGAGGAGGCGATCTTCATGGCCTCGCGCGTCATCGTGATGACGGCGCGGCCCGGCAGCATCAAATCGGATGTCGCCATCGACCTGCCGCATCCGCGCCACTACACGCTGAAGACCAGCCCGGAATTCTCGGCGCTGAAAGCGCGGCTGACCGAGGACATCCGGGTCGAGGCGATGCGCACGGCACAGACGCAGCCGGCCGAGGCCTGATCCGGCGATCAGGCCGCCAGCAACTGCTTGCGGTCGACACGCTCCTGCTGCGGCGAGCGGGCGTAGAGCTCGCGGTAGCACTTCGAGAAATGCGAGGCCGAGACGAAGCCGCAGGCGACCGCCACCTCGACCACCGGCATTGAGGACTGGATCAGCAGATGCCGGGCGCGGTCGAGGCGGATCTCCAGATAGTAGCGGGCAGGGGAACGACCCATCTCTGTGCGGAACAGGCGCTCGATCTGGCGACGCGAAAGGTCGACATGGTCGGCGATCTCGATCAGCGACAGCGGCTCGGAGAGATTGCCTTCCATCAGCTCGATAATGGTCAGCACTTTCGAGTTCTGCACGCCGAGACGGGCTCGCAGCGGCAGGCGCTGGCGGTCGGTCGGGCTGCGCACGCGATCGGTCAGCACCTGTTCGCAGACCCGGTTGACGAGGCTCTCGTCGAAATCGTCGCCGATCAGCTTCAGCATCATGTCGAGCGCGGCGGTGCCGCCGGCGCAGGTATAGATGTTCTGGTCGACTTCGAAGAGGTCGGCAAAGACATTGGCCTTCGGGAACGCCTCGGAAAAGCCCGGCAGGTTTTCCCAATGGATGGCGCAGCGCTTGTTGGACAGGAGGCCGGCGGCGGCAAGGATGTGCGCGCCGGTGCACAGGCCGCCAACGGCGACCCCACGATTATACTCCTCGCGCAGCCAGGCGAAGGCCGATTTGTTATGGTAGCGCTCGACATCGATGCCGCTGCAGACGATGGCCATGTTGGGCCGGTCGGGGCCCGCCATCTTCTTGCGCTCTTCCTCCAGCGAGGTGTTGACCGCGCATTCGACGCCGTTCGAGGCGCGCACCGGCTTGCCGTCGATGCTGGCCAGCCGCCAGCGATAGGCCTCGTAGCCGAGCATGCGGTTGGCGGAGCGCAGCGGGTCGAGTGCGGTCGCAAAAGCGATCATGGT
This sequence comes from Mesorhizobium sp. WSM4308, assembly GCF_002294905.1. Taxonomy (NCBI): domain Bacteria; kingdom Pseudomonadati; phylum Pseudomonadota; class Alphaproteobacteria; order Hyphomicrobiales; family Phyllobacteriaceae; genus Mesorhizobium; species Mesorhizobium sp. WSM4308. The sequence goes on from NZ_NSFW01000011.1 coordinate 158,034, forward strand.
GAAATCGGGGACAAGGAAAAAGACAAACGATCGCTTGATCGGATGCTTGATGGCGTTCACGGGAACCTCACCTGGCCATGGCGCGAACAGGATGTCGCGAATAGCATAGCGACATCAGGAAAAACCTTGGCTGTCAATCGTCTGCGCTGCCTCAGTGAGACAAAATTTGCGACATGGGTCGCAAATGGGCAATCAGTGTGCGGCAGTGCTCAGGGGAGCTGCATCAACTGTTCACGCGACAGGCAAAATGTACAAAGGCAAGACAAAAAACGCCGCCGTGGCTGGAGCCAGGCGGCGTTACAGTTCTTGAAGCAGCGGCAGGGAGACGCTGCCTGGAAAATAGTCAGGCGACGAAGCCGAGCCGCGCCGCAGCCATCGCACCGGTCTGGCCGGGCATGGTGTTGGCAAGGCGCTGGCGCTCGAGAGCGGTGGTCAGGTTCATTTCGCGGCGGGTAAAGAGGCGGGCAAAAAGCTTCATCATCATCTCCTATCGGTTGCTCAGACGGGTCGCCTTCGCTTGATGGAGTGGGGCAGCTCGTTTGCTGGCGGTGATATAGGCTTGTGTTGTGTAAAACTAAATCGCAAAAACGAAGCGCTTGATATGAAATGCGACACGGATTGCGACAAATTTGGGCAAGGTGCCTAGGATTTGCGATTGTTTACAGGAAGTTAGTTCGAAAACAGGCCGCTATGCGGCTTGTTCATATGCGCCATGCAGCGGCGGCATGGCTTAGGAAATCATTTGAACGCAAATAAAATAGAAAAGGCCTGCCGGCGGGCTGCGCGGCAGGCCTTCAGCACAGGGTACACACGATTTACTTTGCTCCAGCCCAGGATCCGACGCCGTTGCGAATGCCGGTCTTGGTGTCGGCGGCTTCTGGCCAGCCGATATCCTTCTGCAATTCGATCGGCAGGGAATGGATGGCGCGTTCGGTCTGGTAGCGGGCGCGTGCCGCGCTGAATTCAGTCGCGATGCGACCGAGGGACGAGAGGATAGACATTTCATTCTCCTTAGGTGCCGGGCCGGAGACATTCCGGCCTTTGATGTGGGGGCTTACACGCGGCGTGTTTCAACCCCATTTCATGTCGATTGCAGGCCTGTGACATGGTCGTTTCATGGCTGCTTGTGGCAGCAACCTCAATCGATGGAGTTGACTATCCTCCTGATCCGGTGTTCAATCAAACGAAATGGAATGATGCTTTGTATCAGAAAAATTGAAGGTCGCTTCCCATGAACGCCCCGCTCAATCATCCGCTGCCGCTCCTCGATCTCGACGTTTTGCGCACTTTCGTGGCGATTGCCGAGACCGGCAGCTTCACCACCGCCGCCAATGCCGTCTTCCGCACACCGTCCGCCGTCTCCATGCAGATCAAGAAGCTGGAGGACATTCTCGGCCGTTCGGTGTTCGCGCGCGATGCGCGTTCCGTATCGCTGACCACGGACGGCGAGATGCTGCTCGGCTATGCCCGCCGGCTGCTGTCGATCAACCGCGAGGTGGTGTCGAAGTTCATCATTCCCGAGATTGTCGGGGTGGTGCGGCTCGGCTCGCCGGATGATTACGGCGAGCGCGTGCTGCCGCATGTGCTGAAGCGTTTCGCGCAGTCGCATCCCTCGATCGCCGTCGACGTCACCATAGACCAGAGCAGCAATCTGCGCCGGCGCATGGACGACCGCGCGCTCGACATCACGCTTCTGACCAACTCCTACAAGACCAGCGCACTCGGCGCCGAAGTGCTTTTGACCGAGCCGATCGTGTGGGCAGGCGCCAAGGGCGGCTGCGCGCATCTGCGCGAGCCCTTGCCGGTTTCGCTGTGGGAAGAGGGCTGCGCCTGGCGTGCCGGCGCGCTCGAAGCGCTGGGACGCGAGGGCCGCAACTACCGCGTCGCCTATATGAGCGCGCATACGGCAGGCCAGCGTGCCGCGATCATGGCCGACCTCGCGGTCGCGCCGCTGCCGCGATCATTCCTCGGCAACGATATGGTCGAACTCTGCCCGAAGGACGGCATGCCCGATATCGGCACCTACAACCTCGCCATGGTGGTGGCGCCGGACGCCAGCGCGCCGGTCAAGGCCGTCGCCGACCACATCCGCGCGACCTTCGAAGTGTTCCGGGAAACCGGCAAGTTCTGATCTGTCGCCGGATCGAAAGCGCTACTCCGCCGCCGCCTCGGCGGAGGGCGCTTGAGACCTCGTTTTCCTGTCTTGCCTGACCGGTGAGCGGCTCTCGCCGAGGAACGTGACGATGCGCTGTCGCGCACGTCGCGATTCCGGCATGTCGATCAACGGCCAGGCGTGGAACATGCCTTCCTCGTGGACGACATCAACCTCGACACCCGCTTCCCGCGCCTTTTGCGCGAAGATCAGATTGTCGGGCGTCAAGAGATCGCGCGAGCCGGTCAAGAGCAGCGTTTTCGGCAGCACCGACAGGTCGCCGTAAATCGGGCTGATGTGCCAGTCGCTGCGATCGATGCCGGCGCTGTACATCCGGATCGCTTCGAGACCGCCGGGAATACCGAGCCAGGGATCGTTGCGCTCGGCCTCGAACAGATCGGGGTTGGAAAGCGACATGTCGAGGCCGGGCGAGATAAGCACGTGGTGCGAGGGCAGGGGCAAGCCTTCTTCCGCGGCCATCATGGTCAGCACCACCGCCATGTTGCCACCGGCGGAATCGCCCATGAAGACGATGTCTTCCGCCTCGGTCTCGTCGAGCATCTGGCGATAGACGTCGCCGACCATGCCGAACATGGCGTGGAAATCGTGCTCCGGGGCGATGGGATAGATCGGCACCGTGATGCCATGGCCGAGCCGGTCGGCCATGTCGGCAATCAGGTGCCAGTGATAGGGCGTGATTTCAAAGACATAGGCCCCGCCATGCAGGTAGAGAATCCGCTTCTGCTCGTCACCTCTTGGGGCGATTTCGTAGACGGGAAAGCCGTCGACGGTGCGCGTCTGGATGTCGAAACGCTGATGCAGCGAGGCCGGCGGATGGTGATCCTCGGTCTTGCGTGCGGCCGCGATCCAGCGCTTCAGGTTTTCCGGGCTGGCAAACGCCTTCTTGCGGCTGTACCTGAGCACGAAGGACACGATGTGGCTTTTGAAACTTGGCATGCGGATACACGAACTTCGGCTGCAGCCGACTAAGAGAAACCTCCACTATTTCCGAAGATCGTACGCTCGCCCGAAATGTCAAGATTTGCGCTCTGTCCACACGGCGGTGTGATCCGCGCCGCCGTCAGCGGCGCGGCAAAAGGGCCGCGCGCAGCCGGTTGCTGGTGGCGACGGGGGATTTCCGAGATCCCCGGCGCCTGCCGAGCAATTCGCATTTGTCGGCAAAGGTCATCAGCGCGCCGTGCCCAGAAGCAGCGACGTGAGCGCGGCCTGCGGATCGCTGGGCGGCGATGCCGGCCAGCCAATGTCCTTCTGCACATGCGCCGGCAGGCTGTTCAGCGCGCGGATCGCCTTGTTCCTGGCGTGGTTCTGCCTGATGGTCACGCCGAAGCGGCCGAGATTTTCGAACATCGACATTTTCATCTCCCTTGAAGAACGGCGACGACCGAGGAATATCTTCGGCCGCCGTTCGATGCGGGGTAAATGCGCCTGCCATGTATCGGATGGATTTCGCGAAAACAGTGTTTCGGTTTCCGGATCGGTCGATCCGGAAACATTTGCATGCAAATGAGTTTGAGGTTGGAGACGGCCTGTGAAGGTCGCGTCTATTCGCGGCCACGCCTCGCCGCGTGGCCTTCGCGCGAGCGCCGGCGCGGCGTGGCGTCGCCGGCGATGCCGTCCTCGCTCACCGTCTTGCGCGGCGGCAGTTTCACGGCCGCCGACAGTTTCGGGAACGGGTCGATCTTGTTGGGCAGCGCCATGGCGTAGACGAAATGCTCCTGGAATTTCGGCTCCAGCGCGGTCTCGATCTTCTCGATCTGGCTCACCGTCTCCTCGATCTCGCGGCGATAGCCGCGGTTCAAGAGCGCCATGCGCGCACCAGCACCTGCGGCGTTGCCGACGGCGGAAACCTTGTCGAGCTCGCAATCGGGGATCAGGCCCAGCACCATGGCGTATTTCGGATCGATGAAGGAGCCGAAGGCGCCGGCGAAGTGGATGCGGTCGACATGGTCGGTATTCTGCTTTTCCATCAACAGCTTGGTGCCGGCATAGAGTGCGGCCTTGGCGAGCTGGATGGCGCGCACGTCGGTCTGGGTGATGGTGATCTTCGGCTCGCCTTCCTTGAGCACATAGGAGAAGGTGCGGCCATTGGCGGTGACGCGCGGCGAGCGTGCACTCAGCGATCCGTCGACCACGCCGTCCTCGGAAATGATGCCGGCAAGATACATTTCCGCCACCACCTCGATGATGCCGGAGCCGCAGATGCCGGTGACGCCGGTCGCCTGCACGCTTTCCAGGAAGCCCGGTTCGTCGGACCACAGTTCCGAGCCGATGACGCGGTATTTGGGCTCCAGCGTGTCGGGATCGATGCGCACGCGTTCGATGGCGCCGGGCGCGGCACGCTGGCCGCCGGAGATTTCGGCGCCTTCGAAAGCCGGACCGGTCGGAGAGGAGGCCGCCACGACCCGCGCACGGTTGCCGAGCACGATCTCGGCATTGGTGCCGACGTCGACGATCAGCATCATCTCGTCCTGGCGATGCGGGCCTTCCGACAGCGTCACCGCCGCCGCGTCGGCGCCGACATGGCCGGCGATGCAGGGCAGCATATAGAGGCGCGCACCCTGGTTGAGCTTGAGGCCGATGTCGGAGGCCTTGATCCGCACCGCGCCCGAGACGGCGAGCGCGAAGGGGGCGCCGCCGAGTTCGGTCGGATCGATGCCGAGGAACAGATGGTGCATGATCGGATTGCCGACGAATACGGAATCCAGAATGTCGTTGCGCTGGACATTGCCCTCCGCGCACACCTTGTCGATGAGGCTGGAGATCGCCTCGCGCACGGCCACCGTCATGCCTTCGCGGCCGTCCGGGTTCATCATCACATAGGAGACGCGGCTCATCAGATCCTCGCCGAAGCGGATCTGCGGGTTCGAGGTGCCGGACGAGGCGGCGACTCGGCCCGACAGGAGCGACACCAGATGCATGGCGATGGTGGTCGAGCCGATGTCGCAGGCCAGCCCGTAGGCCTCGTTCTTGAGGCCAGGCCACAAGGCGATGACGCGCGCGATGTCGCTGTCGGCATCCTTGTGGATGGCGGCGGTCGCGGTCCAGTTGCCCTTGCGCAATATGCCTTGCACCTGCGGCAGCAGGTAGAAATCGAATTCGAGGTTTTTGAAGCCCCAATCCTTCATCAGCGCGATCTTCAGCCGGTCGAGGTCGCCGAGCGGTTTGTGCATGTCGGGCTCTTCGATCTCGACATAGCACATGCGTATCGCCGTATCGCGGGCGATCACCCTGGTGTCGGCATCCTTGCGGATGGTCTGCGCGTTGATGACGGTGTCCTGCGGGACGTCGATGACGAGGTCGCCGAGGATCTGCGCCGAGCAGGAGAGGCGGCGCCGCTCAGGCAGGCCGCGCACGCGCTCGTAGCGCTCTTCCTTCGGTCCCTTGGGCGAGATGTGGTCGTTGGAGGAGACGATCTTGTGCTTGGCGAAATTGCCTTCCTGCACCTCGATCTGGCAGCGCCCGCATGTGGCGCGGCCGCCGCACACGCTCTCGACATAGACGCCGAGCTGGCGCGCGGCATCAAGCACCGGCGTGCCGACAGGAAACCGCCCGCGCTTGCCCGACGGCATGAACAGCACGAGTGGATCGGTAATGTTGGCAGGCGAGTTCATGCGTACACGTGTCTCGGAAGGGATTGTCGATACCGTTTAACGGATCGTTTCATTATTGGGCGGAGTGTCTGATGGTCCAGAGGCCAATCATGTCCGATCTCCTGCTGTCCAGCATATTTACCGCCTTTACCATGGTGCGGGTGCTGAAGGGGCCGTGGCTGCGCAATCCGCAATATCTGGCCACCGGAATTCTCGGCGCGATCGTCGCGGTGCTGCTGCTGCACGGGCTGTGGCCCGCCTATGACGATGACTTCGTCATAGGCGGCGTGACAGGCATATTCGGATCGTGGGCGGGAATGGCGTTGTTCGACGCCATATTGGGCGTCGCCTGACCGCAACGCAGGCGCGTCCGACCGCATCGATGATGCGATCGGTCCAGCGTGGTTTGCAGTCCGGTTCACGATTGCGCGCTTACCCCCGAGCCATGCGGGCTTCACGGCCGCCGCGGCGGCGGCCACCGTTGGCAGCGCCGTCGCCCGGCGCATTGACCTGCGTCGGCGCCGCGACCGCATGGCCGCCTTCGGCCGGCTTGTAGTCCTTGTAGGTCCTGATCCAGTTGGTGCAGTTCTCGTCGGTGCCGTTGAGCACATTGGCGCCGCGCACGGCTTCCATTTCCTGCGGACGCACCGGGTTCATGATGGCGCTCGTCATGCCTGCGCCGATCACCATCGGGATGAAGGCGGCGTTGATACCATGGCGGTGCGGCAGGCCGAAGGAGATGTTGGACAGGCCGCAGGTGGTGTTGACCTTGAGCTCTTCGCGCAGGCGGCGCAGCAGCGCGAATACCTGGCGGCCGGCGTCACCCAGCGCACCGATCGGCATGACCAGCGGGTCGACGACGACGTCGTGCGCGGGAATACCGAAATCGGCGCAGCGCTGGACGATCTTCTTGGCGACGGCGAAGCGCACGTCCGGATCCATCGAAATGCCGGTCTCGTCATTGGAGATGGCGACGACCGGGACGTTGTATTTCTTGATCAGTGGCAGGATGGCTTCGAGTTTTTCTTCCTCGCCGGTGACGGAATTGACCAGCGGGCGGCCCTTGGCGACCTTGAGCGCCGCCTCGATCGCCGCGGTGACCGAGCTATCGATCGACAGCGGCAGGTCGACGAGCCCTTGGACGATCTCGAGCGTCTGCACCAGCAGCGCCGGTTCGGTCGCGTTGGGGTCGACGGCGGTGACGCCGGCATTGACGTCGAGCATGGTGGCGCCGCAGGCGGCCTGTTCCAGCGCGTCCTTGATGACGGTCTCGAAATTGCCGGCCACCATCTCGGCGGCGAGCTTTTTGCGGCCGGTCGGGTTGATGCGCTCGCCAATCACGCAGAAGGGCTGGTCGAAGCCGATGATGATTTCTCGTGTCGCCGAGGCAACGATGGTCCGGGTCATGAAATCTCTCCGTCGTGATATAAAGAGTTCTTTATATCGTTATCTCTTCTCGATCAAGCGAATGGTGGTCCTCCGCGCGGATCAATGCGCGGTCTTGACCATATCCACCTGGGTTTCGGTAATCTCGTCGTGCAGGATGTGGTCGAGCCGGTCGGCAACCATCTGGTCGTCGCGACGGATTTCGCGCTTCCAGGGCTGGCGGCCCTTGAGCACGCCCGATTCATCGACGATCTCGGCGACATATTCCTCCTGGCGGTAGGCCATCACATGGACGCCCGAGATCCCAGGGATTTCCTTCACCTCGTTGATGATGTCGATGCAGAGCTGCTTGCCTTCCTTCTTCTGGTCCTGCGCGCCTTCCAGCCGCTTGATGACGGCATCCGGGATGTGGATGCCCGGCACGTTGGAGCGGATCCACTTGGCGGTCTTGGCCGAGGCGAGCGGGCCTACGCCGCACAGGACGAACACTTTTTCGGTGTGGCCGAGATCGCGCGCCTTCTGCATGAAGGTCTTGAACATCGGCACGTCGAAGCAATACTGCGTCTGCACGAACTGCGCGCCGGCGGCGATCTTCTTGCCGAGATGGATCGGGCGGAAGTCGAAGGGCGGCGCGAACGGGTTGACGGCAGCGCCGAGGAAGACCTGCGGCGGCGTCGTCAGCTTGCGGCCGGACAGGAACTTGCCGTTGTCGCGCATGATGCGGATGGTTTCGAGCAGCGACATGGAATCGAGGTCGAACACCGGCTTGGCGCCGGGCTGGTCGCCAGCCTGCACGCCGTCGCCGGTCAGGCACAGCATGTTGGCGACCCCCATGGCAGCACCGCCCAGCACGTCGCCCTGGATGGCGATGCGGTTCTTGTCGCGGCAGGCGATCTGCATGATCGGGGCATAGCCCATGCGGGTCAAAAGCGCGCAGATGCCGACCGAGGACATGTGGCAGTTGGCGCCGGAGGCATCGACGGCGTTGATGGCGTCGACCCAGCCGTCGAAGATCTTGGCCCTGTTGTAGACGTCCTCGGGATCGGCGCTGTCGGGAGGATTGAGCTCGGTCGTCACGGCGAATTCACCGCGCCGCAACACGCGCTCGAGGCGGCCGCGGGACGAATGGCCGGGCAGGGGGTCGAGCGGCAGGTGAATGCCGGCCGGGTTCTCGTCGCGCTGACGGGCACTCATGTGGCGGCTCCGGTCTTTGGCGCGGCCGCGGTCTCACGGGCGGCGGCCGCCTGCGCGGTGACCCGCAGCCAGGCGGAGGTCTCGCGCAACGACTGGTCGACAGGCTTCTGCACGGCCAGGATCTTGTCGGAGTTGACCATGTTCTGCGAGCCTTCCCAGGCCTTGACCCAGACGCAGGGCATATCGGGCTCGACCTCGCAATTGCCGTTGGCGCGCACGCCGCCGCAGGGGCCGTTGCGCAGTTGCTTGGGGCAATTCATCGGGCATGACATGCCGGTCGAAGACAGGATGCACTGGCCGCACATGCGGCAGTCGAACATGAAACCCTTGACGCGCTTCTCGACGAATTTGATCGGGGCCTCGACGCGACCGTAGCCGATGCCTTTCCACAGAGGGTGGAGGAGCAGAAACATGTCGGCGAAACGGGAATAGAACCATTCGAGCAGGCGCGAATGCCGGATCGACCATAGTCTCACCGCGAAGGAGCGCTGCACGCGCCGCTGCGGCGACACGTCGGCCGGCTTGTAGTCGGATTTCGGCGCTGCCTTCTTGACCAGGGTGGCCTGGGTAACCGTCGGCCCATCGTTTTTGACAGGAGTGGTCTCAGACATTTTCTTTGCCGCCCGCTTTGACCAGAGCGACCAATCTCTCTCGGTCATATTTCGTATCGAGGTCCTGGAAAGCCTTTTCGACCTCGGTTTCGAGATCGTCGCCGACAGGAACCGGATCGGCCTTGCGCCATTCGGCCAGATAGTCGTCGGTGCCGCCGGCGCCGGTGCGCATGGCGCACATGTCGATGGCTTCGGTGAAGCGCAGCGGCAGCTCGCGCTTGGCATTCTGCCGGCCCTTCTTGACGATGACCTGGGCAGGGATGTCGCGCCAGTAGACGACGATAAGATCGGCCATGAATTCTCGCTCCTCGATCTCAGAGCATTGCCGGATGCGCAATGGACCCGCTTGTTATGGGACGACGCGCGCGCATTCAAAAGCGACGCATTGCAATGTCGTAAAATGAAAGGCGTGTTAATTCGTTCGCGGGGCGCAGCGGCGGAGCGTCGGCGTGCCGAAAAGCCGTCTAGCCCTGTGCGGCTCCGTGCTGATGAGACCCTACCAGATTCCGGTTCTGAGGCCGGTCCAGAGGTAGAACCAGATCGTCGGATGATACCATAGTTTGGAAGGCAGGCCGGGATCGAAAGTCGTAAGTTTTCCGGCCAGGGCATCGCTGACCGCCTCGATGCAGATATCGCGCGAGAACGCCGTTTGGCGCAGCGCGTGGCTTGAGATGGTGTCGCCTTTTTCCGGTCTGCCGCGTGCCTGCTTCAGCACGCCGCCAGTGTCGACGCCGGCGTCGACGAGGTGGACGGTCGTGCCGAAATTCTGCACATCACCTGATGCCAGGGCCCAATAGCCGCCATTCATGCCGCGATATTTCGGCGTGATGCCCGCATGGTAGTTGAGCACCGGGCAGGGCATTTTGCGCAGCATCTCAGCCGAGATCAGCCGGCAACCGTTAAGCAGCACGACGCCTGGCTGGATCTTCTGGATCGCCTGCAGGCACTCAGGCCCATTGGCCGAGGCCACCTGGATGATCTCCTGGCCTGGTCGCGGCTCAACCTCCAGTCTCTCCTCGGCAATCAATCGCGCGCTATGGCCGGCCCGCAGCCGCTTGCCCAACCTACTCAGCACCATCGTGCCAAGCTGGCCCATGGCCGAGACCCAGCCCTGGCGGCGAGCCCGACCACGCAGCAATTGCTTTTTGGATTCAGGGGTTTCGAGGATGACGCTGACAGGACCAACGCGATCGGCAATTGCGTTGATCATGGCCCAGACATGCTGGCCGCCGCCGGTCACGACGACGATCGACGCGCTGGCTCCAACCGGTGAAGACATGGCCCGCTTTCCTGCCTTGCACGCGGCCGGCTGCCGCATGCTGGCCGGATTTGTGCCGGAATGGGGTTAAATCTTGATGACCACGCTCAGCGCTTGAACTCGATGATGTCGAGTTTCGATTCGTAGTAGGGCGCGGGAAGTTCGACGCGCCATTCGCTGGCACCGGTGCGGAAGGCATAGCCGACCTGGTCGGTTTGCGGACCGCTGCCATAAGGTTTTGCCCGATCATTGTTGACGGAGCCGGAGCCGAGATAGATGGCGCGCTGCTCGCCATCGTCGAAAAAGCGGCCCTGGGTTCGCTGCGAGCCGCTGATCTTTTCAAGCCGCCAGCCGGAACCATCGTCGGTCACCTTGCACTTGAACCAGCCATAGATGACGAGCGGGCTCAAACCGCCTGCCTTGATGGTGCGGCACTTCCAGTTGCCGGTCAGGTCCTTGTCGGAGAACGACACCAGCGGCTTGGCCAGCAAGGCATCGAGTTGTTTGACCTCGGCCGGGCCGCCCGCTTTCGCCTCGGCGAGCGCCGCCTTGCGCGTCTCGCCATATTCGTCGAGGCGGACCTTGTCGGCAGGCGTGATCAGCTTCTGCACCTGGCCGTCGGCAAGAGCGGGCAGGGTGCAGCAGAGCAGGCCGATGGCGGCAAAAAGGGGACGAACGATCATCTGGAACTCCCTGAGTCTCTAAAATGCAGTCGACAAAAATGGCAGTTAATGTCTGGAGCGGCGCCGTTGCCGGTCGATGGCTGATTTTATCGGGTCGCCCGCGCCTGTCATCCGTGCTTAACAGCGTCGCCGTCAGAAATCATGGTGTGACGCATGCGAATCTTGCTCACGGGATCGTCGGGTTGGCTGGGCAGCGCGCTGGCGCCGCGCCTGCGCGCGCTTGGCCATGAGGTGATTGGCCTCGACCCTGTTCCTTCGGTGGAAACGCAGATGATCGGCTCGATCGCCAACCGCAATCTGGTCATGCGGGCGGTCGGGGACAACCGAATCGAAGCCATCATTCACAGCGGCGCGCTGCACAAGCCCAATATTGAGAGCCGCGCCAACAGCGATTTCGTCGCCACCAACGTGCAAGGCACGCTTAACCTTCTCGACGCCGCGGTGGCGAGCGGCGTGCAGCGCTTCGTCTTCACCTCGACCACCTCGCTGATGATCTCGCAGGCGATACGCGACGGGTTCAAGGGCGGTGCGCGCAAGGCCGCCTGGCTGACCGAGGCGATGTCGCCCGAGCCGCGCAACATCTATGGCGTCACCAAGCTTTCGGCCGAACATCTCTGCCGCCTCTATCATCTGCAGCATGGCCTGCCGGTGGTCGTGCTGCGCACGGCCCGCTTCTTTCCCGAAGCCGACGACATGGCGCATGCGATCGAACAGTCTGACGCCAACACTAAGGCGAATGAATTGCTGTTCCGCCGGCTGACGGTGGAAGACGCGGCGGAAGCCCATGTCGCTGCGCTGGAGAAGGCGCCACAGCTCGGCTTCGACATCTTTATCGTCTGTGCGCCGACGCCGTTCCGGCCTGATGATTGCGCCGAACTGATCGCCGATGCGCCGTCAGTGGCCGCGCGCTATTTCCCGGATTTTCCGGCGCTGTACGCGCAAAAAGGCTGGACGATGTTTTCCTCCATCGACCGCGTCTATGATGCCTCGCGGTTGCGGGAGAGGCTCGGCTTTGTCTGTAAGACGAGTTTTGCCGATGTGCTGGCGGCGCTGAGGGCGGAGGAGGCCGCCTAGCGCATTGCGCTCAGGCGACCTTCGCCGCCTGCGCCAAGTCCGCCGTCAGGTCGCCATAGCCGGTCGCGCGCCGCTCATAGGCAAGGCCCAGCAGGGCGGCGGCCTTTTCCGCGACCTTGTCGAGTTCCGGGTCGTCGGTCTGGGCCAGATAGACCAGCTTCTCGTAATTGCCGAAATAGTCCTTGATCAGCTCCGGATGCTTGTCGAGGCCGAGCGGCTTCATGAAGAAGGAATCGAACTGACGGCACAGGAAGTCCGTCATATAGAAGGACATCATGTCGTCGTCGGCGATCTTCGCGTAGGCTTCCATGCCTTGATAGAAGGCGAAGCAGTGCGGGCCGGCCATGCGCTCGACGCCATGCTTCTCGATGACGCGGTCGAGCAGGCCACCGGTGCCGCAATCGGCATAGCCGACGAAGATGTGCTCGTACCCCTCCGACTTGGCCTTCTCGATCGCCTTGTCCATGGCGGGTGCGATGCGGTCGGGATAAAAATGAAACTCTGCCGGCAGGCAGGTCAGTTCCAGGTGATCCAGCCCGAGCTGTTCCTTGACGGCCAATACCTCACGCGCAATCATCCCACAGGCGATGACAAGCAACCTGTCTGTTTGATTCGGTTTCGTTTTTTGCGTCTTGACCAAGTCGATCAGGCTTTCGCTGCGGGGCCAATTTATCTGTCGAGGGAGACACCATCCATGAAACTGCTACGCATCGCGCCGATAGCCATCCTTGCCTGCGCACTTGCACTCACCGCCTGCGCCAACACCATTCGGGGTGTCGGCAAGGATGTCAAATCGACCGCAAGGGCAGTCAAAGACACTGTCGCCAACTGATCGGCCGCCTTTCCCATCATCTGGGAACAAAAAAGCCGCGCTGCAAGGCGCGGCTTTTCTTATCGGTCATCCTGATGCCTTGGGTCAGGCCGAAGCGCGGACATTGTGCTTGCGCTTCATGAAGTCCTTGGCGGTCTCGACCGCCACCGCGGCATCGCGGCAATAGGCGTCGGCGCCGACGGCCTTGCCGAATTCCTCATTGAGCGGCGCGCCGCCGACCAGCACGACATAGTCGTCGCGAATGCCCTTTTCCTTCATCGTGTCGATGACGACCTTCATGTAGGGCATGGTCGTGGTCAAAAGCGCCGACATGCCGATGATGTCGGGCTGATGCTGCTCGATCGCATCGAGATATTTCTCGACCGCATTGTTGATGCCGAGGTCGATGACGTCGAAGCCGGCGCCTTCCATCATCATGCCGACGAGGTTCTTGCCGATGTCGTGGATGTCGCCCTTGACGGTGCCGATCACCATCTTGCCCTGTTTCGGCGCGCCGGTGGCGGCGAGCAGCGGGCGCAGGATGAACATGCCGGCCTTCATGGCGTTGGCGGACAGCAGCACCTCGGGAACGAACAGGATGCCGTCGCGAAAATCCTCGCCGACGATGCGCATGCCTTCGACCAGCGCCTCGGTGAGCACCTTATAGGGCACCCAGCCGCGCTCGAGCAGAATGCGCGTGCCTTCCTCGATCTCTTCCTTCAACCCGTCATAAAGGTCGTCGTGCATCTGCTGCACCAACTCGTCGTCGGAAAGTTCAGAAAGGATGATCTCGTCGTCGGACATTTTTATCCAGCTCCTCACGGCATCGCGACTGTGTCGCAAGGCACAAAATATTAGCGTTCATACCTAACCCGCAACGGGCGGCTATCCATAGCTGATTTGCGACTTCCCGCAAAAGGAAAGCGACTGGAAAATCTATTGGTTTTCTTGTCGATTTTGCGACAGGCGTTGGCGCGGACGGGCCGTTTCGAATAGGGTGCTTGGCTACGATCCGGCGAAAGCCGCGCCATGCGGCCACAACGGCTACGGACCGGCCATCGTCAGGCCAGGCCATATTCAGGGAAGAGCGATCATGAGCGAACACGCGGCAGTCGACCAGGAAGCGTCAAACGCGCGGCGTGGGCGAGGCGCGAGCGGCGGAGCGGCGGCAAGGCGCGCCGCGCGTTCCGGCGGCGGACCCGGCACCCAACTCACCTACATCAAGCGCAAGATCAACATCTATGAGGTGCTCGACGAGGAAGGCCTCGCGCTGATTGAGAAGAACACCGATACGGTGCTGGAGGAGATCGGCATCATCTTCCGCGATGACGCCGAAGCGCTGCAGCTGTGGAAAGAGGCCGGCGCCGACGTCCAGGGCGAGCGCGTGCATTTCCCGAAGGGGCTTTGCCGTTCGCTGCTGAAGACCGCGCCGTCCGTCTATACCCAGCATGCCCGCAATTCCGAGCGCTCGGTGCAGATCGGCGGCAATGCTACCGTCTTTGCGCCGGTCTATGGCCCGCCCTTCGTGCGCGACCTTGACGGTGTCAGGCGCTACGCGACGATCGAGGATTTCCAGAATTTCGTGAAGCTCGCCTATATGGCGCCGTCGATCCACCATTCGGGCGGCACGGTGTGCGAGCCGGTCGACGTGCCGGTCAACAAGCGCCACCTCGACATGATCTATTCGCACATAAAATACTCGGACAAGCCGTTCATGGGCTCGGTGACCGCGCCGGAACGCGCCGAGGACACCGTCGCCATGGCCAAGCTCGTGTTCGGCGACGATTTCGTCGAGAACAACACGGTGCTGACCAGCCTGATCAACGCCAACTCGCCGATGGTGTTCGACGAAACCATGCTGGGCGCGCTGAAGGTTTATTCGCGCCATAACCAGGCCTGCATCGTCACGCCGTTCATCCTTGCCGGCGCGATGAGCCCGGTGACGGTCGCCGGCACGTTGACGCAGGTTCTGGCCGAAGTGCTGGCCGGCGCATCGTTCACGCAGCTCATCCGGCCGGGCGCGCCGGTGCTGTTCGGCACCTTTGCCTCGTCGATCTCGATGCAGTCGGGCGCGCCGACCTTCGGTACGCCGGAGCCGTCGCTGGTTTCTTATGGCGCCGCCCAGCTCGCCCGCCGCCTCGGCCTGCCGTTCCGCACCGGCGGTTCGCTGTGCGCGTCCAAGGTTCCGGATGCGCAGGCGGCCTATGAAAGCGCCAACACGCTGAACTCCACGATCCTTGCCGGCACCAATTTCGTCCTCCACTCGGCCGGCTGGCTCGAGGGCGGGCTGGCGTCCTGCTATGAAAAATTCATGATGGACATCGACCAGCTCGGCATGCAGCAGAAATTCTCCGAAGGCGTCGACCTGTCGGAGAACGGCCAGGCGATGGACGCCATCCGCCAGGTCGGCCCAGGCAGCCACTATCTCGGCTGCGACCACACCCAGGCCAATTTCCAGACGGCCTTCTATCGCTCCAGCATCGCCGACAACAATTCCTACGAACAGTGGCTGGCCGAAGGCGAGAAAACCGCGCCGCAGCGCGCCAATGAACTCGCCCGCCGCTGGCTGGAGAGCTACGAGGCGCCGCATCTCGATCCAAGCATCGACGAAGCCCTGAAGGAGTTCATCGCCAAGAAGAAGGGGTCGATGCCCGACGCCTTCACTTGAAAGGAGCCCGAGTCAGGCGGGGCTAAAGTCGCCAACATCATCCACAAGGAAGTCTGGCGGAGCGCCTTCTCCGATCCGGACAACAAGGGATGATTGCCCGCGGCATGGTCGAAGAGATCACCGCCGCGCTCGGCGTCAACGGCCTCATCCTGCGTGGCGGCTTCTTTTTCCCCGGTGATGAGGATGCCCCTCATAGCGCCTCGGGCGCGCCGGCGAAATCCGTGCTGCTGGTGGGGCAGGCGGGTGCGGCACCCTGGCCGCATTTCCTGCGCTGGCGGGAGCAGCAGCCGTCGACAATCGCCGATCCGCTCGACAGCTGGTCGCGGCAGGTCATCGGCGATGTGGCGGAGGCATTCGGCGCGCGCGCCGTTTCTCCCTCCGACAAGCCCTATCTGCCGTTCCAGCAATGGGCTGTCCGGGCCGAGGGGCTAAAACCGTCGCCGCTCGGCATTCTGATGCATCCGCAATACGGGCTTTGGCATGCCTATCGCGGCGCTTTGCTGTTCGAGGACGAGATCGCGCTTCCGGGGCAGGGCGCGGCAGCGCATCTCTGCGATGCCTGTGTTGAGAAACCTTGCCTGAAATCCTGTCCGGTCGATGCCTATTCCACGAAAGGCTTCGCCTATCAGGCCTGCCTGGCGCATGTGCGGGGAGGGAATGGCGAACCGTGCCGGAGCGGCGGCTGCCTCGACCGCAATGCCTGTCCCTATGGCACGGAATATCGCTATCCGTCTGATATCCAGGCCTTCCACATGGCGGCATTCGCCGGCCTGTGATCGTCCCGCGATCCTGCACGAAATGTTGACGGGTACTTTCAAGGAATGCCTTGCCGTGGCAGGCCGCGTGGATATGTATCGCGCATCCGACAAATGGAGCGCGCAATGGCGAAGCAGGATCTCAGGATCAAGACCCGTGATGGCGTGGCGAAAGCGGGCCTGTTCCGTTCGGCCAAGACGCCCTCCGCCAAGTCCGGCGTCATTCTCTACCAGGACGCCTTCGGTCCGCGTCCGGCGCTCGACGGCATGGCCGAGCGGCTGGCAGGCGAGGGTTACGCGGTGCTGGTGCCGGACCTCTTCCATCGCAACGCGCCCTATGGTCCGTTCGACGCCAAGACCGCCTTCACCGAGGAAAGCACCAAGGCAGCGCTGATGGCGCTGGTCACCGGCACGACGCAGCAGATGACCATCAGTGACGGCGAAGCCTTTCTCGATGCGCTCGCCGAGGAAGGCGTCACCGGTCCGATCGGCACCGTGGGTTATTGCATGGGCGGCGCGCGGGCGCTCAATGCGGCCGCGGCTTACCCGGACAGGATCAGGGCCGCCGCGAGTTTCCATGGCGGCAATCTCGCCAGCGATGCCGCCGACAGCCCGCACCGCAAAGCGGCATCCATCAAGGCGCGTGTCTATGTCGGCATGGCGGGGATCGACAGGAGTTTCCCGCCGGAGCAGTCGACACGGCTGGAGGAGGCGCTGCGCAATGCCGAAGTCGACCACGCCATCGAGAACTATGTCGGCATGGCGCATGGCTGGTGCGTGCCGGACCACAGCGTCTACAACCAGGCCGGCGCCGAACGGCATTGGCAGAGGCTGATCACGCTGTTTGCGGAGACGCTGGGATAGGGGGGCTGCCTGCTTGGGATAAGCTCCAATTTCGGGCACTCCAGCACGAACCTTCGAGAGTTGGCGCCGCTCCTCATCCGCCCTGCCGGGCACCTTCTCCCGTGAACGGGGTGAAGGAGGAGGGCGCTTGCCAAAAAAATCTTTCCATCATCCCAAGGATTAGCCATTAGCCTTCGTCCAACAGGCAAATGATGGCGATGATGCTGGATGAGAGCGAAGCCTCCGACGCCGAACTGATCGGGCGGGCGAAGGGCGGAGACAGGGGGGCCTTCGGCACATTGCTGGAGCGCCACTACGACTTCGTCTATCGCGCCGCCTATCGCTGGTGCGGCAAGAAGGCCGATGCCGAAGACATCGCCCAGGAAGTCTGCGTCCGGCTCGGCAAGGCGATCCGCGACTATCGCGGTGGAGGTGCCTTCACGACATGGCTCTATTCCGTGACGATGAACGCGGCGCGCGATATGATGCGCAAGACCACCCGCGAGACCGTGAAGACCGAGGCCTATGGCGTCCATGCGCTGATTTCGGGCGAGGCCCCGGCCGAGAGCGAGGATCCGGCCGAGGCGCTGTGGGCCGCCGTGCGGCAGCTTCCGGACAAGCAGCGCGACGCCGTGCTGCTGGTCTATGGCGAGGGCTTGAGCCATGCGGCCGCTGCCGAGGCGATGGCGATCTCGGAGACGACGGTTTCCTGGCACATCCATGAAGCGAAGAAACGGCTGAAGACGCTGATGCGCTCGGCCGGGGAAGTGTGACCATGGTCGACGACAACCAACTCAACAGACTGCGCGATATCGCGGCACCGGCGCCGGGTGAGAGCGCGAAGGCGCGCGCCTTCGAAGCCGCCTTGCGCGCCTATGATGAGGAAATTATTTCTGCCGTCACCCAAGGATCGGTCGGCGGCCTTCGTCTCACAGAGCGAGCACAAAAGCTCTGGAGCGAGATCATGCAAAAGAAACTCATCGCCACGCCGGCCCTTGCCGGGCTCGTCGCCCTGCCGATCGCCGGATACGCCACTTTCCATCTGCTGAGGGAACAGCCGGCCAAATTCGGCGGCGACGAAAAGATCACCGAAACGCTGGCCGACAAGCCGGCGACGCTGAAGCCGGCCGAGCCGAAGCAGGCGAAGCCGAAGATCAACCAGCCGCTTGCAGCCACCGAGCCGGCCAAGGACAAGAAGGCCGACGCGGATGTCGAAAGCCGCGACGCCAGCGATGCGCTCGTCGCGCCGGCTTCGCCGCCTAAATCCGAATCGACCGTTGCCGGCGGCACAGCGCAGCAGCAGAAAGCGCTCGGACGAGGCGTGCTGAGCGAAATTGCACCGCCAGCGCCGGCGCCAACCGGCGAATTCGCGCTCGAGGGCAGTGCCTCGCGAGCTGCTCCCGAGGCCAAGCTGATGGCCCCGCAGCAGCCTGCCATGGCGCCGGCGGATCAGATCGCGCCGCAAGAGGAAAACCGCAATCGCGTCCAGGATTTCAAGACCAATCCGGTGCATGCGGCACTGGAAGACCCGGTCTCGACCTTCTCGATCGATGTCGACACCGCCTCCTATTCCTTCGTGCGCCGTTCGCTGAAGGAAGGGGCCGTGCCGCAGGCCGACACCGTCCGTGTCGAGGAGATGATCAACTACTTCCCCTATGACTGGAAGGGGCCGGACTCGGCGTCGACGCCGTTCAATTCGACCGTCAGCGTCATGCCGACGCCGTGGAATGGTCACACCAAGCTGATGCATGTCGCCATCAAGGGCTTCGACATCAAGCCGACCGAGCAGCCGAAGGCCAATCTGGTCTTCCTGATCGACGTCTCGGGCTCGATGGACGAGCCGGACAAGCTGCCGCTGCTCAAGTCGGCATTCCGGCTGCTGGTCAGCAAGCTCAGGGCCGACGACACGATCTCGATCGTCACCTATGCCGGTGAGGCCGGCACCGTGCTGATGCCGACCAGGGCTGCCGAGAAGGACAAGATCCTGAACGCCATCGACAATCTCACGCCCGGCGGTTCGACGGCCGGCGAAGCCGGCATCAAGGAAGCCTACAAGCTTGCCCAGCAATCCTTCGTCAAGGACGGCGTCAACCGGGTGATGCTGGCCACCGATGGCGACTTCAATGTTGGACAGAGCGACGACGATGATCTCAAGCGCCTGATCGAGCAGGAGCGCAAGAGCGGTGTCTTCCTGTCGGTGTTCGGCTTCGGCCACGACAATCTGAACGACCAGATGATGCAGACCATCGCCCAGAACGGCAACGGCACCGCCGCCTATATCGACACACTGGCCGAGGCGGAGAAGGTACTGGTCGAGGATGCCTCCTCGACGCTGTTCCCGATCGCCAAGGACGTGAAGATCCAGGTCGAGTTCAACCCCAACAAGGTCTCGGAATACCGCCTGATCGGCTACGAGACCCGGGCGCTCAACCGCGAGGACTTCAACAATGACCGCGTCGATGCCGGCGATATCGGCTCGGGCCATTCGGTCACCGCGATCTATGAGATCACCCCGAAGGGCAGTGGTGGCGAGCAGATCGATCCGCTGCGTTATGGCCAGGCCACGGTCAACAATGGCGGCGTCGCCAATGCGGATGAATATGCCTTCGTCAAGATCCGTTACAAGCTGCCCAGCGAGGACGTCTCGAAGCTGATCACCACGCCGGTGACATCGGCCAACGAGGTGGCGTCCTTCGACCAGGCCAGCACCGACCAGCGTTTCTCCGTCGCGGTCGCCGCCTTCGGCCAGAAGCTGCGCGACGAGGATGCGACCGCGAAGTTCGGCTACGACAAGATCATGGAGATTGCCACTGCCGCCCGAGGAGCCGACCCGTTTGGGTACAGGTCCGAGTTCCTCTCGCTTGTGCGCCTTGCCTCGGCGCTGGGCGGTAACCGGTAGTGGCGATGACGGCCGGTTTCCTTCAGGTGGGATCGTTCTGACAGGGGAAACCGGCCCACGGGCGGGTGAGGCAGGCCGGCGAGGGGTTCATTCCCTTGCCGGCCTTTTTTTCGGATTTTCCGAGGTCGTTAAATTGCGCGTTATTTCCGGTAGAGGATCGCAACCCGGGTCCATTATTCAGGACTGGCCTTCGGGCTTGAGGGAGCCGCAATTGCAGATCACCACCATCGCCAACTCGTTGCCGCCGGCGCGAGAGATTCCAGCACAAACATCGACGGCTTCGCCCGGACCATCAGCCGAATCCAAACGCATCAGCGACGATGTCGCGCAGGCCCGTCACACCGCCATGTCGGCGCTGACCAACGACCGCTTCAGCGCCATGCTGGAACAGATCACCGATCCGGCTTCGTCCGGCGCGCTGATGACGATGCGCGGCGACAATGCCGTCGATTTCAAGTCGGCGCAGTCGAGCTACGCCGACAACAGCGAATAATCGAAATCCTCAGGCCCGGCTGCGGCGACGCTCGCGGCGCGCTTCGCTGGTCTCGGCGGTGTTTTGCGTTGCCACCTTGTTGCGCATCGGACCGATGCGCTCGACGATCGTCTCGACCGTCGGGCGGCTGGCCTTGGTGTGGCCATCGAGCGCCTTGCGCATGGCGGCGAGGTGCTGGAACGACGTGCCGCAGCAACCGCCGACAATCTTGGCGCCGGCATCGACGGCGAGGCGAACATAGTCGGCCATCAGTTCCGGCGTGCCGGAGTAATGGATCTCGGTGCCGCGGAATTCCGGAATGCCGCAATTGCCCTTGACGATCACCGTCGCCCGCGGCTTCGCCTCAGTCATGTCGAGCAGCGAGGCCAGGATGTCCGAGGCGCCGACGCCGCAATTGGCGCCAACGCCGAGCGGTGCTTCCGACAGCCCGTCGGCGACGCCATGGATGTCTTTCGGCAGCAGGCCCATCATGGTGCGGCCGGCGGTGTCGAAGGAGCCGGTATAAGTGTAGGGGAGGCCGACACGGATGGCGGCTTCGGCGGCGGCGCGGATCTCGTCGGGCGCCGACATGGTCTCGATCCAGGCGACTTCGGCGCCGCCTTCCTTGAGACCCTCGATCTGCTCGGCGAAGGCGTCGACCGCCTCGTCATAGGTCATGGCGCCAAGCGGCACCAGCAATTCGCCGGTCGGGCCGACGGAGCCGGCAACGATCACCTTGCGGCCGGCCTTGTCGGCGACGGCGCGGGCAATTTCGGCGGCGCGCTTGTTGAGTGCATGCACACGGTCCTGCGCATGGTGGAGTTTCAGCCGGTGGCGGGTGCCGCCGAAGGAGTTGGTCAGGATGATGTCTGCGCCGGCATCGACGAAATTCTGGTGCAGGCTGGTGATGGTGCCGGGCGCCGTCTCGTTCAGCAGTTCGGGTGCCTCGCCGGCCTCCAGACCCATCGCGAACAGGTTGGTGCCGGTGGCGCCATCGGCCAGCAGCACGCCCTTTTCAGCCAGCAGGGCATCGATCGGATTGGTGGTGGTCATCGGATTGGCTTTCGTGTTTCAAATTCGAATAAGGATATAAAGAAGTCTTTATGTCTAGTCAATGATTTGTGGCGACCTTCGGCAATGCCAATGGCGTGGCCTTCGACCGTGTCGGGGTCCAGCATTCGAATGACCATGATTGCCGTCGATCAGACAGAGCCTGACGGGAACGACATGCCGGCCAGATTGCGGGCGAAGCTTGCTGCCTCGTGCGGATTGACGTCGGCGGCACGGATCAGATTGTCGAAATGCTGGGTCAGTGCCTGGACCGGCTGGGTGGCGTTCAGCACGACATACATGTCGCCGACATAGATGGCGGCGCGATAGGGGCCGAAGATGGTGAGCGGGATCGAATAGCGCATGCGGCCGTCATAGAGAAACAGGCGGAAGGTCGGATAGAGATCGTCGAGCAGCGTCGCCATATGGGCGAGCTGCTGCCGGCGGTCGGCCTCGGGAAAGCGATCCCACACACCGAGGCCGCGCGCGAAAATCTCCAGCGTGTGGCGCGGCATGCAGACTTCCATGTCGGTTTCCGGGCGGCGGTTGTATTCGATGCGGTACTGCGTCTCGCTGGCCTGCGCCAGCCGGCTCCTGTTGGTGATGTTGGCTTCGTAGTCGACCAGCGCGCGGGTTCGCAGCAGATCGGGAATGCCCGCGGGCACGTAGCGGATCTTGGTGCCCGCTGCCTCGGCGAACCATTTGGCGAGCAGCGTGCGGTCGAAACCATCGGGCGCTTCCTCGATCTCCAGGCTTTCGCGGATTTCGCCGGTGACGCCTTCGTCCTGGCTGAGGCCCAGCAGCCAGTCCAGCGACACCTTGAATTCGGCGGCGATGTTGAGCAGCGTTTCGGCACGCGGCAGGCGCGTCGAGGCACCTGACATCAGCTGCGACAGTGCCGACCGGTCGATGCCGACCGCTGACGCGAAGGCCGACTGGTTGAGGTCCGAGCGTGTCAGGAGCAGCTTCAGACGCTCCCGGAAAATTGCTGACAGATCGCGTTTGTCCATCGTCCGCTTCTCCGAGTCTTGAGGAAAAATTTGCGCCAAAGCAGCTTAGTGAGGCGTCTCAGGCGTAAATGAATCCCTAAGGTTGTTTACAATGTGTAACATGTGCGGTCAAAAATGCGCAATCGCAACATTTTGTATACTTTGTCGCGTTGAGTGGAATCGTTTCTCCTGACACTATGCTGTCAGGAACCAGTTGGGGTTCCGACGACTGAGGGGCAGTGGTCGATAGCATGACAGGCAAGAGCATCAAGCGACGCAACGCACCGGCCATCGAGTGGCCGACCGTGGTTCTCGCTTTCTTCTGCTACGGAACATGGCTTGCCACCGGTTTCCTGCTCTGGCCGTCCTATCCCATCCTCGCGCTCGCTCTCCTTGGCTTCATCCTGGCATTGCAGTCGTCGATCATGCACGAAGTGCTGCATGGCCATCCGACGCGCAGCGCGTTGATCAACGAGGCCTTCGTCTTCCTGCCGATCGGCCTGGTCTGGCCGTTCCGCCGCTTCAAGACATTGCATTTGCGCCACCATGCCGACGAGCGGCTGACCGATCCGCTCGACGATCCGGAAAGCTATTACCAGGCGCTGTGGCAGCATGACGATTTGCCGCCGACGATGAAGTTCCTGCTCAAGATCAACAACACCATGGTCGGCCGTTTCTTCCTTGGCCCCTGGCTGTCCTGCATCGGCTTCTTCATCGACGATTTCAAGCAGATGATGGCCGGCGACAAGGCGATCCGCAAGGCTTGGCTGCTGCATGCGATCGGCCTCGCCATCGTGGCGCCGATCGTGCAGTTTGGCTTCGGCATTCCGCTGTGGCTCTACATTCTGGCGCCGGTCTGGCTCGGCCAGTCGCTGATCGCGATCCGCACCTTTGCCGAGCATCAGTGGTCCGAGCATCCGGAAGGCCGCACGGTGATCATCGAGCGCTCGCCGCTGTCGTTCCTGTTCCTCAACAACAATCTGCACTTCGTCCATCACAAGACGCCTACGGTGGCCTGGTACAAGCTGCCGAAACTGTTTCGCGAGCGTCGCGACGAATGGCTGCGGATGAACAACGGCTATGCCTATCCGAATTATTTCGCGCTGATCAAAGCCTATGCCTTCAAGGCGAAAGAGCCGATCGTGCATCCGGTGCTGCGGCGTGCGCCCGAGCACGGCCGGGCGTTCAAGCCGCGTATCCGGGCGCGCAACATCAATGGCCTCGGCACCGCGCCGGTGCCCGCCGAGCCGCCCAAGGAATAATCCGGGGCATCCCTCGGGTTCTGTGTCGGCCAATTCTGATTGGACGCCGCGTTTTTGCGATCCTTTCTACAGACATGATGATTGAGTGTCGGCATGAGTGAATCGATTGCGGCCCTGCCGATGTACGATTGGCCCGAAGTGCGCGGCGAGGTCGATGCGCAGTGGGCGCTGCTGCGCGATGCCTTCCGGCAAAAGGGCATCGACGCACCGCAAACCATCGTGCGTCGCAATGGCGATCTGCCGCCGGTGCCGGGCGGCATCCACGATGCCCAGGGGGTCCTGATCGCGCCGGATCCAGCGACATCGCCACCGGATGAACTCGATTATCATATGCTCTGGCTACATCCGGCGCTGCTGTTCGCGCAGACCTGCTGGGGGCCGATGGAATTCGGCCTGTCGAGCCATGTGCAAGTGGTCGGCCAGCCAAGCTATGACGCCTATGAAGGCGGGCAGGGCGAACTTTATTCCAGCGCGCTGGTGATGCGGACGGGCGAGGGGCCGGAGGCGCGATCGCCCGCGGATGGCAAGGCCGTGCTGCCGCTCGACCTGCTCCGCGGCAAATGCTTCACCTTCAACAGCCTGGATTCGATGTCGGGCACCATCGGCCTGACGCGCGATCTGCAGGCGGCCGGCGAAAGCCTCGCTATCTTTTCCTCGCGCAGCGAAAGCGGCGGTCATCGCGCTTCGATCGTCACTGTTGCCGAGGGCAGGGCAGATGTCGCCGCGATCGACTGCGAGAGCTGGGCGCTGGCGCAGCGTTTCGAACCGGCGGCACGTAAGGTTGTGATCGTCGGCTGGACCGCACGGCGCAAGGGCCTGCCCTTCATCACTGCCAGGACGACGCCGGAAAAGACCGTCCGGGCAATGCGTGAAGCCTTAGCTGGGTTAGCCGAGCAGCCTCACATCCAGCGGGTAGGTTGAAAGCTGCTCGTTGCCGGTCTCGGTGATCAGGATCTGCTCCTCGATCTTGACGCCTTCGCGCCCGCCAAGCCTGCCGATATAGCTTTCGACGCACAGCACCATGCCCGGTTCGAGCATGCCGTCCGGCGTGTCCGGCGTCCAGTCGCTGGCATGTGGCAGCGTCGGGTATTCGTCGGCCAGGCCGACGCCGTGATAGAGCACGCCGTAACGGGTCGGGAAGCAGTCTCCAGGCGGCACGGCCGAGTGTTCGACAAGGTCACGAAACGAGATGCCCGGCCGCATTAATTCGGTATTGTGGGTGATCTGGTCAGCGGCGATGCGGAACAGGTCGCGCTGTTCGTTGGTCGGCTTTGTATCGCCGCACAGCCAGGTGCGCGACAGGTCGGCGCAGAAGCCGTAGGGGCCGATCAGGTCGGTGTCGAAGGCGACGAGGTCGCCGGCCTCGATGATGCGCGACGAGCACTCCTGGAACCACGGATTGGTGCGCGGGCCGGACGCCAGCAGCCGCGTCTCGATCCATTCGCCGCCGCGCGCAATGTTGCCGCGGTGCAGTTCGGCCCACAACTCGTTCTCGGAAATGCCGGGCTGCAGAGCCTGTTTCATTTCGCCCATCGCCGCCTCGCAGGCAACGATGGCGCGGCGCATGGCGAGGATTTCGTCCGGTGATTTGATCAGCCGGGCATTCTCCATCACCGCTTCGCCATTGCCGATCGAGATGCCGAGACGGGCGAGTTCCTCGACGCCTTCCGGATTGATGTGATCGACCGCGATGCGGCTGTTGCCGCCGCCATGTTCCCTGACCAGATCGGCAATGCCGGCGGCCCAGCGGCGGACTTTCTGCTCTGTCAGTTCGCCGCCATAGAGATACATCCACGACACGGCCGGACGCACCTCGTCGACGACGCCGGAATGGTCGGACAGGTGCTCGCAGGAGAAATAGTCGAACAGCACCACCGGACCCTCGGTGGCGACGAAACAATGCCGAGTCGGGTTGTGCGCCACCCACAGCTGCATATTGGTGCTGTCGGTGGCGTAGCGGATGTTGACGGGATCGTAGAGAAGGGCGCCGGCATAGTCGCGGCGCTTCAGCTCGGCGCGGATGCGCTCCAGCCGGTATTGGCGCATCGCCGGCAGGTCGGGCGCGGCAATCCCTGCCGCTGCCCATTCAGCTTCCGCCTGCGCGCCATAGCCCAGCACATGCTGGTTGAGAGACGCCGCCTTCTGGCGGGAGGCTTCGCGCAGCGCCTCGATCGAGCCGGGCTCGAACGGCATGATCTTGCGATGGCGGCCAAAACTGCCCTTTGGCCCCGCGCTGTCCATGGGCTCAGGTCCGCATCTTCTCGCCGCTCGGGTCGAAAGGCGCTTCGACATTGATTCGCGCCGGGCGGCGGTGCCCGAGGATCTCGATCTCGAAAAGGCCGGCACTTTCGTCCTCGGCCAGTGCCGCCGGCACGTAGCCCTGCGCCATCGACCTCTGCACATAGTGCGCATAGCCGCCTGATGTGACCCAGCCGACCACGCGCCAGCCGCCATCGACGATGCCGCGCACGGCGGAAGCGCCTTCGGCGGCGTTGGAGCCGCGCACTTCCTTGCCCTTGTCATCGAAGCGCGGCGCGCCATAGCCATGCGGCTTTTCCACCGTGCCGTAATCCTTGCTGACCTTGGCCCAGATCGGCTCGTCGCCCATCACATCGGCGTCCGCCGCATCGACGATGAAGGAGACGCGACGCAGTTTCGGGCCTTCCGCCTGTTCCTTGGCAGCGGCTTCGCGGCCGATGAAGTCGTTCTTCTCGAGCTTGATGAAGCGGTCCATCGCCCCTTCGAACGGCCCGTAGATCGGCCGCAACTCGCGGAACCAGGTCGGGAAGTTCTTTTCCAGGCGCATTGACAGCAAAGCGCGCATGCCGAAATCGACCAGGCCGAACTCCTCGCCGGCGTCCTTGATCGCCTTGTACACCAGCCGCTGATAGGCCGGCGCCATCCAGATCTCGTAGCCGAGATCGCCGGTATAGGTGATGCGGTTGACCATGCAGGGAGCGCCGCCGACCGCCATCTCGCGGAAGTCCATGAAGCGGAAGGCTTTCGTCGAGATGTCGACGTCGACCAGCTTCTGCAAGAGGTCACGGGATTTCGGCCCTGCGATCGACAGGCCGACAAGCGTCTGGTCGAAACGGTGGATGCGCACCGAACCGTCCTTCGGCAGGTGCTTCTCGAACCAGCGCATGTGGTATTTCTGCGCGGCCGACGAACCCCAGATCATGAAGCGGTCCTCGCCGGCCTTGGCGATGGTGAAGTCGCCGATCAGCTTGCCGAATTCGTTGATCATCGGGGTGAGCACGATGCGGCCGGTCTTCGGCATGCGGTTGGTCATCAGCCGGTTGAGGAACTCTTCCGCGCCCGGTCCCGACACTTCGTATTTGGCGAAGTTGGCGATTTCGGTGACGCCGACGCGCTCACGCGTGGCGCGCACTTCCTCGCTGATCGACCCAAAATCGTTGGAGCGATGGAAGGAGACGATGTCCTTCGGTTCCTTGCCCTTCGGCGCGAACCAGAGCGGGGTTTCAAGACCCCAGGAGTCGCCCATGACGGCGTTGTTGGCGAGCATCGTGTCGTAGAGCGGCGTCGTCTGGGCCGGCCGCGCGGCCGGCAGCTCCTCGTTGGGGAAACGGATGGAGAAGCGGCGCGAATAGTTTTCGCGCACCTTGGCGTTGGTGTAGCGCAGGCCTGCCCATTCGCCGAAGCGGGCGACATCCATGCCCCAGACGTCGAAGCCCGGATCGCCATGCACCATCCAGTTCGACAGGGCGAGACCGACGCCGCCGCCCTGGCTGAAGCCGGCCATGACAGCGCAGGCGCACCAGAAATTGGTCAGGCCCTGCACCGGACCGACCAGCGGGTTGCCGTCGAGCGCGAAGGTGAACGGCCCGTTGATGATCTGCTTGATGCCGGCCTTCTCGATGCCGGGGAAGTGCTTGAAGCCGATCTCCAGCGACGGCGCGATGCGGTCGAGGTCGGGCGGCAGCAATTCGTGGCCGAAATCCCACGGCGTGTTGATCGGCGACCACGGCTTGCAGGCCTTTTCATAGGTGCCGAGCAGGATGCCGTTGCGCTCCTGGCGTGTGTAGATCTCGCCCTTGAAGTCGAGCACGCCGATCATTTCGCGGCCCGTCGACTTGTTGAATTCCTCGACCTCCGGCATCGGCTCGGTGAGGAGATACATGTGCTCCATGGCCAGCACGGGCAGCTCGACGCCGACCATGCGGCCGATCTCACGCGCCCACAGGCCGCCGCAATTGACGACATGCTCGGCGTGGACCGTGCCCTGTTCGGTCACGACGTTCCAGGTGCCGTCGGGCTGCTGCGTGAGATCGACAACGCGATTGCGCAGCACGATCTCGGCGCCGAGTTTCTTCGCCGCCTTGGAGTAGGCGATGGTGGTGCCGGACGGGTCGAGATGGCCTTCGACCGGGTCCCACATGGCGCCGACGAAGTTCTTCTCGTCCATCAGCGGGAACATCGCCTTGGCTTCGGACGGCGTGATCAGCTCGGTGTCCATGCCGAGATAGCGCCCCTTGGCATGGGCAAGGCGCAGGAAGTCCATGCGTTCCGGCGTGTCGGCCATCATCACGCCACCGGTCAGGTGCAGCGAGCAGGACTGGCCGGAGATTTCCTCGATCTCCTTGTAGAGCTGCACCGTGTAGGCCTGCAGCTTGGCGACGTTGGGATCGCCGTTCAGCGTGTGGAAGCCGCCCGCCGCGTGCCAGGACGAGCCGGAGGTCAACTCCGAGCGCTCGATCAGCATGATGTCGGTCCAGCCGGCCTTGGCCAGGTGATAGAGCACCGAGCAGCCGACGACACCGCCGCCGATGACCACCGCTTTTACATGGGATTTCATGAAGATAGGTCCGTTTTTAGAGAAATTGAATTGGATAAGCGCGGCGCGAAGACGAAGCGGAGGTCGGAGACAGTGGTATCCTCGGCCAGCCTGCCGCCAAGCGCGGCAAGAATGGCTTCACAGACGGAAGTACGATGTTTCAGAACGTCATGGTTCCAAAGACGCACGATCGAATAGCCTTGGCCGCGCATGAAGTCGTCGCGGCGGCGGTCATGTGAACTGCCGGCGTGTTGCGAGCCGTCAATCTCAACGACGAGCCTTCGCTCGCGGCAACAGAAGTCAGCAAAAAAGGGGCCGATGGAAAACTGGCGTGTAAAGCGATAGCCGCCAAGCTTGCGCGCCTTCAGTTCAAGCCAAAGCAATGCTTCCGCCTGATTGCCTGCTTGCCTGAGGTTGCGCACCCGCTGGGTTGTGCCTGTCTTGCGGCGACTGCGGGGTTGACCAGCGGCTTCCCCCACTCCGTCGCCGCTTCGCGGCACCACCCCTCCCCCCTCCGGAGGGAGAGGAAGGGAGCCATCCGGGGCACGCTCGCGCCCTTCCTCTCCCCCGTCGATCGGGGGAGAGGTGTCGAGCGCAGCTCGACGGAGTGGGGGTCGACTGTTCATCAACAACATTGATCAAAAATCGGTCGGCGCGCCGCCTTCGGCTGTGCGCTTCTGGACGAAGTCGTTGAGTTCTTCGCGGATCGCCGGATCCATGTAGGGTTCTTCATAGGACGCCAGTCGTTCCTTCCAGACCTTGTTGGCCTTTTCGAGCGCCGTCGGCGAGCCGGCTTCCGCCCAGGTCTCGAAATTGCGCCAGTCGGAAATGATGGGCGAATAGAAGGCGGTCTTGTAGCGGTCCTGCGTGTGCTGGGTGCCGAAGAAATGGCCGCCGGGGCCAACCGACTGGATGGCGTCGAAGCCGAGCGCCTCGTCGGACAGGTCGAGCGGGGTGAGGAATTCGGCCACCATCTGCAACAGGTCGATGTCGAGAATGGTCTTCTCGTAGGAGCAGCGCAGGCCGCCCTCGAGCCAGCCGGCGGCATGCATCATCAGATTGCCGCCGCCCTGGATGGCGCCCCATAGCGAGAACACGCTCTCATAGGCCGCCTGCGCGTCGACCGTGTTGGCGGCGCAGGTGTTGGAGGTGCGGTAGGGGATGTTGTAGCGGCGGGCAAGCTGGCCGCCGACAAGCTGCGCCTTCATATATTCGGGCGTGCCGAAGGCCGGTGAGCCTGACTTCATGTCGACATTGGAGGTGAAGCCGCCATAGCCGACGGGTGCTCCCTTGCGTACCATCTGGGCAAAGGCGATGCCGGACAGCGCCTCGGCATTCTGCTGCACCAGCGCGCCGGCAATGGTGACCGGCGCCATGGCGCCCGACAGGGTGAAGGGCGTGACGACAACGACCTGGCCCTTGCTCGACATCTGGATGATGCCTTCCATCATCGGCACGTCGAGCTTGAGCGGCGAATTGGTGTTGATGATGGTGAAGACGGACGGCTCCTCGAGCAGTTGCTCGTGGCTGATGCCGCGCGCGATCCTGGCGATCTCGATGCCATCGACATTGCGCTCCTTGCCGAGCGAATAAATGTGGAACACCTTGTCGGTCAGCGTGGCGAGGTCGCGGATGCATTCGAGGTGGCGCACCGACGGATGGATATCGGTCGGTTCTACCGGATAGCCGCCGGTGCAATTCAGGATGTTGTGCATCTGCGCCAGGCGCAGGAAATTGCGGTAGTCGGCCTGGTTGCCGGGCCGGCGCCCGCGGTCGATGTCGGAGCAGTTGGGCGCCGACGCCATCATCGAGATGATCAGATTGTCGCCGCCAAAGCGCACATTATGCGCAGGGTTGCGGGCATGGATGGTGAATTCCGACGGGCAGTGCGAGACGAGTCCGAGGATCATGTCGCTGTCGAAGCGTACGCGCTCCGAACCTTCGCGCACATCGGCGCCATGCGCCTGCATGATGCGACGGGCTTCGTCGTGCAGGACGTCGACACCGATTTCCTTGAGTACGCGCAAGGAGGCGAGGTGGATCGATTCCAGCTCGTCTTCCGACACCAGCCTGGTCGGCGCCAGCGGGTTTTTCAACTGGCGGAAAGCCGGTTGCTCGAAGGCGGCCGAGCCTCCAGCGCGCTTTCCGGCGCGGCCGCCACGGCGGGCACGGTCGGGTGCCAGAGCCGGTTCCAAGGGGTTTAGGGCGGCGGTCATGATGGTCCTCGTAGGATGCGAATAGCGGCCGGCATAATGGACCGGCGACCCGCCAGCCATTGCGGAGGCGGCGACCACTAGGGCGAGGGAAGCGACATGCCTGAACGGCAGCCGCATGGCTGCGACATTGCCCGGTCCACAGCGTCGCGCTCGACGAGTGCCGAGCGCGATGGATATCGACGGGTCGTACGTTACAGTATCGTCTTTTACTTCTGACATACTCGCTACTTCTGACATACTTGCGCGCCGAGTGTCTCTGGAGGGACAGCCATGCCTGACGTCGTCAAAGTGCGTGCCGCGACAAACAACGAAGTCGCGTTCCTTTCCTGGGACATAGACGGGATGATCCCGGGTTGCCTCGGTTTCGAGATCGTTCGCCTCTATCCCGGGACAGGCGAGGAGCGCTGCCTGGCCTCCTGGGTGCCCTTCAAGGGGCAGAGGAACAAGGACTGGATCCCGCAGGATACCGGCGTCTGGCCGGTGCAGAAGACATTCTGGCGCGATCTCACCGTGCGGCGCCGGCGCGACAGCATTGACGTCAGGCCGGACGGCGAAATGATCGCCTACCGGGTGCGCCCGGTCGGCGACAGGAAGCCAGGCCTCGATGCGGTGCCGGTGCGCCCTGATCAGATCGTCGACGGCAAACCCGCCCACACACCCGGCGCGCCCGCTCGGTTATCTCGGCAAGGGCGCGGTCAGCCCGCCGATCTATCTGGGTCAGATGTTCGGCAAGGCGCGGGTTGCCTTCACCAATGGCGTGCTGTCGACGCAATGGATGTCGCATGCGCTGCAGGAGGCCGGCATCAAGGTCGGGCACCGCGACAAGATCAGGGCAGTGCTGCAGGACCCGACGAGCAAGATACGGGCCTATCTGCATGGCGATGTTCCCGACGTGCTGACCAGCCTCCTGACGCGGGCCAAGACCGAAGGCGGCACCGTCAGGCTCGCGCTCTATGAACTCGGTGACGACGAGCTGTGCGATGCCATCATCGCCGCCAAAGACGCCGTCGAGGTCATCCTTTCCAATTCGGGCAGGGACGACGAGACCAAGGCCTGGGATGCCGGCAATGCGCCATACAGGAAGCGCCTGCATGACGCGGGCGTCGTGGTGACGGACCGCCTGTTCAACAACAACCACATCGGCCACAACAAATTTGCCGTCTACCGCGATGCCCACGGCAAGCCGCAAGCAGTGATGACCGGCAGCACCAACTGGACGTCGACCGGTATCTGCGGACAGTCCAACAACGCCTTCATCCGCGACGATCCGGCGATGGCCGAGATCTTCGACGCCTATTGGCAGCGCATGAAGGCCGACGTCTTTCCGCCCCCGGCCTCGGAAAGTGCGGCCGGTCGTGTCGCGCAGACACAAGGCGTGCCGTTCCGCGGGGAGAACCACATGCCCAATCCGCTCAACGGCGCCACCGCAGCGCTGGACGGCATGACGGTCTGGTTTTCGCCCAACGACCCTGACCGCAACAAGAAGGACATCTCCGTGCGGCCGGTCGACCTGGCGGATGTGTTTGCCCGCATCAAAGCGGCGAAGCGGGCGGTGCTGTTCCTGGTGTTCAATCCCTCGCTGCTCGGCGACAACTCGATCGTCGACCAGGCCGTGGCGGCGGCCAAGGCCGATCCGAACCTGATCGTGCAGGGCGCGATCTCTGACGAGACCGCCATGCCCAACTATGTCGCGCCGACCAAGGATGCGGTCACACACAAGTCGAACAAGGACGGCAAGGCGCCGTTCGTCTATCCGGAGAAGGTCTGGGAAGCGCCGAACGTCTCCATCGTGCGTGCGGCAAACCTGACCGGCGCCACGATCGCCCGTGACTTCCAGGCGGAGGTGCTGACCGTCGGCCATGCGATCGTGCACGACAAGATCGTCATCATCGATCCGATGGAAGACAACGCCACCGTCATCACCGGCAGCCACAATCTCGGTTACAAGGCGTCCTACGAGAATGACGAGAACATGGTGATCGTCGAGGGCGACAAGACTTTCGCGACCGCCTATGCCGTGCACATGCTTGACGTGTTCGACCACTACAAATTCCGCGCCTGGCGCAGGACAATCGGCAAGGGGCCTTCCGACGACGACGGGCTCAATATCGACGACAAGTGGTTGACGCCATACGCCGACGGCAAGAAGGGCGCGATTGCCCGCTATTTCCCGTAGTGCCGCCGGGCCGGGGATCTGCCATTCATTCCAGTCCGCGGCCGCTCGGCCAGGGCCGCGCCTGCGCGGTGGCGACGGCAATCTGCGCGGCGCTGCTGCCGCTGCTGCTCACCATGCCGTTGATCTGGGGCGGTGTTGCTGGTGGTGGGCGCGGTCGGCTACGGCGTATATACGATGGCATTGGTCGAACTCGGCAGCCGCTTCAAGGGCACGCTGCTCGTCACCGGCAATGCGGCCTTCGCCCTGCTGTGGGGCGTTGGCGGCATTGTCGGCCCGCCAAGTGCCGGCCTGCTGATGCAAGGCATCGGCCCGCTGGGCCTGCCCGTGGTGATCGCCGCTCTCGATGCGATTCTGGTCGTCTTCGCCTAGTACCGCTCCTCGCAACGTCGAGCCTCCTGACATCGATCTGGCTGGAGCAAGCGCTTTCCGCCGGCGGGGCTTACCGCTGTCTGGCCGAACCGTTAATCCTGCCGGGTACCAACGGTAGGACCATGGCCGCGTCGGCTTCGAAAACTGGCGAAGGAATGCAATGGGCGGCGATCACCGGCGTGATCGCGACCGTCTCGGTGTTCGCCATCGCGCAGGGCCTGTCCTATCCGCTGCTGAGCTTCATCCTGCAGCGCCAGGGCGTCTCGCCGGCGATGATCGGCCTGTCGGCTGCGATGACGCCGATCGGCTTCATCGTCTCGTCGCCGCTGATCCCGGGGCTGGCACGGCGGTTCGGGGCGGGGCGCACGGCGCTTACTTGCGCCGCGCTCTCGGCCGTCGTGCTGGCGCTGATCGGCTGGACGCAGAATGTCTATCTGTGGTTTCCGCTGCGCTTCCTGATCGGCGTGGTGACCAATCCGCTCTATGTCTTGAGCGAAATCTGGGTAATTGCCCTTGCGCCGCCGGCCAGGCGCGGGCGCATCATGGGCGTCTATTCGACGATCATTTCGGCCGGCTTCGCGGCCGGCCCGCTCTGCCTGCTCGCCGTCGGTACGCAGGGATGGCCGCCCTTCCTCGTCGGTATTTGCGCCTTCGTGCTATGCGGCATGTGCCTGGCGTCGGTGCTGCCGCGCCTGCCGAAGGTGGACGAGGCCGGGCATCGGGTTTCCGTTCTGGGCTTCGTACCGATGGCCTGGCTGCTTCTGTTGGCGGTCATCGTGGCCGCGGGGTTCGAACAGGGGGCGCTGGCCTTGCTGCCGGTCTATGGTAACCACTATGGTATCGCGGAAGCCCGCATGTCGGCGCTGCTGTCGATGATGATCGCCGGCAACATTGCCATGCAGGTGCCGCTCGGCCTGCTGGCGGAGAGGCTGACCGCACGCCTGGTTCGGCTTGCCTGTGTTTCCTTGACCGTGCTCGGATGCGTGTTGCTGCCGCTTCTCATCGAAACGCCGCTGATCTGGCCGATGATCTTCGTCTGGGGCGCGGTCTCCTATGGCATCTACACGATGTCGATCATCGAGCTTGGCGAGCGTTTCACCGGCTCGACCCTGGTCGCCGGCAACGCCGCCTTCTCGCTGATGTGGGGCGTCGGCGGCATAGCCGTGCCGCCGCTGGCTGGCAGCGCCATGAATATACTGGGCGCGAGAGGCCTGCCGATCACGCTTTGCTTCATGTGCCTGGCCCTGGCGGTCGCGAGCCTCCCCGGTCGCGGCAAGGCCTAAATCCTTGGCAGCAACTCTTGAATATCGGACGCGGCATGTCGATGTTGCATGCCCAAGCGTTGCCTATTTGGAGATTCCATGACCAAGCCCATCGCCAAGCCAGAAGCCGATACCGCGGACCCCTTCCTCTGGCTGGAGGACAGGACCAGCAAACAGTCGCTCGACTGGGTGCATGGCCAGAACGAGATCGCGATTGGGGAATTGCAAGGCGATCCTTCGTATCAGGCGTCGTTCCAGACGGCACTCGACCTGATGACGGCCGAGGACAACATCGCCGTCGGCGCGGCAATCGCCGGCCATGTCTACAATTTCTGGCAGGACAAGACCAATGCGCTCGGCCTGTGGCGCCGCACGACGGTCGCTTCCTACAAGACCGAGAACCCGGTCTGGGAAACGATCATCGATTTCGACCAGCTCGCGGCGAAGGAGGGGATAAAATGGGTGTTCAGCGGCGCCAGCCGGCTCTATCCGGACTTCAGCCGCTGCCTGCTCTCGATGTCGCCGGACGGCGGCGACGCCAGCGAGATGCGCGAATTCGACATTGAAACCAGATCGTTCATCGAGGGCGGGTTCCGTGCGCCGGCTTCCAAGTCGGGTTTCGGCTGGCTGGACAAGGACACGGTCATCGTCTCGGCGGCCTTCGAGGAATCCGACAAGACCGAGTCCGGCTATCCGCGTGTGATCAAGCTCTGGAAGCGCGGCACCAGCCTCGAAGACGCAACACCCATTTTCGAGGCGCAGAAAGACGATCTCGCCGCCGGCGCGGGCGTCGAGTTCGACGGCGACAAGCGTCACGTGTTTCTGGCGCGGGCAATCAATTTCTTCGCATCGCACAGTTTCCTGCATCTCCCGTCCGGTGAGAACAGGCGCATTCCGCTGCCCGACGACGCCACCGACACATCGCTTTTCAAGGACCAGCTGGTGTTCGGGGTGCGCACGCCCTGGACGGCGCCGGACGGCACGCTGTGCCAACCGGACGGGCTCTATTCGCTCGATTTCGCCCACTGGATCGAAACCGGCGGCTTGGGCACCATCGAAACCCTGCTGGCGCCGGCGCATCGCGTGTCCATCGCCGGGCTCGCCAGAACGCAGGACCGGCTGTTCATCAGCCTGATGGACAATGTGCGCGGCAAGGTTCTCGTTTGCGAGCGCAAGAATGGCGCCTGGTCTCTGAAGCCGGTCGCGTTGCCTGAGAACGGCACTGTCGGCATCAGCCATGCCGAGCACTTCGGCTCCAGCGTGTCCTTCTCCTTCACCGATTTCCTGACGCCAAGCTCGATCATCTGGTCGGATGACGATGGCGAGACGCTCGCCACGGTGAAGTCGCAGCCGGCGCGCTTCGATGCCGCGCCGCTGATCTCGGAACAGTTCGAGGCGCGCTCGAAGGACGGCACGATGATCCCATACTTCGTCGTCCGGCGGCGCGACCAGAAAGGACCGGTGCCGACGCTGCTCTACGGCTATGGCGGCTTCGAAGTGCCGCTCTTGCCCGGCTATGCCGGCGTGCGCGGCAGGCTGTGGCTGGAGAAGGGCAATGCCTATGTGCAGGCCTGCATTCGCGGCGGCGGCGAGTTCGGCCCGGCCTGGCATCAGGCGGCGCTGAAAGGCAATCGCCAGAACGGTTTTGACGATTTTGCCGCGGTGGCCGAGGACGTCGTCAGGCGCGGCATCGCGACGGCAGGCTCGCTCGGCATCCAGGGTGGCTCGAATGGCGGCCTGCTGACCGGCGTTTCGCTGACGCAGCGCCCGGAACTCTTCGGCGCCGTCATCATCGAGGTGCCGCTGCTCGACATGCTGCGCTACACCGAATTGCCGCCCGGCGCCTCATGGATGGCCGAGTATGGCGATCCGTCGAAGCCGGAGGATGCCAGGTGGCTGGCCGCCTATTCGCCCTACCAGCACGTCAAGGCGGGTGCCGCCTATCCGCCGGTGCTGCTGACGACCTCGACCGCCGACGACCGCGTCCATCCCGGCCATGCGCGCAAGATGGCGGCTCGCCTGCAGGAGGCCGGCCACGACAGGACACTGTTCTTCGAGGAGACCGAAGGCGGCCATGGCGGGCGGGGCGACCGCCGGCCGCAGGCGGCGCAGACGGCGATGAAATATGTCTTCCTGCAGCGGGCACTGAGCGCCAAGGCTTAGAAGTATCCGTCATGGGCCAGGCAAAGGGTGGTTCACCTCGGCCAGCCTTTGCTCTAAGGTGCCTGGCATGGCTCCTGCTATGACCTTTGTCTGCACGTTCGGGGTCGCGGTGACACCGTCACCGCGCACGCTGCGTGCGGAGCTTTTGCGGCTGTGCGCCCGCATCGGTTATTCGCCACCCGCCGCCCTCTGATGCATTCGCCCCGGCGCCAGCCGGACTGAATCCAGAGGAAAGATCCAGACATGACCTATCAGAATTATTCGCTGAAGCAGCTTCAGCAGATCGACGCCGCGCATCACCTCCATCCCTTCACCGACCACAAGGAATTGCGTGAGGCGGGTTCGCGCATCATCACCCGCGCCAATGGCCCGTTCATCTACGATTCCGAAGGGGTGGAACTGCTCGACGGCATGGCCGGCCTGTGGTGCGTCAACATCGGCTATGGCCGCGACGAACTGGCCGAGGCCGCCTACGCCCAGATGAAGGAACTGCCTTACTACAATTCCTTCTTCAAATGCTCGACGCCGACGCCGGTGCTGTTGTCCAAGAAGCTGGCCGAGATCGCCCCGAAGAACGTCAACCAGGTGTTCTACGGCTCCTCCGGCTCGGAAGCCAACGACACCGCCTTGCGTCTTGTCCGCCACTACTGGGTGATCGAGGGCAAGCCCGAGAAGAACCGCGTCATCTCGCGCAAGATGGCCTATCACGGCTCGACCATCGCCGGCACCTCGCTCGGCGGCATGGACGCCATGCACAAGCAGCTCAACGGAGCGGTGCCCAACATCGTGCATGTGATGATGCCCTATGCCTATGAGCTGGCGCTGCCGGGCGAGAGCGACCATGATTTCGGCCTGCGCGCGGCCAAATCGGTCGAGGACGCCATCCTCGAGGCCGGGGCCGACAAGGTCGCGGCCTTCATCGGCGAGCCGGTAATGGGTGCGGGCGGCGTCAAGATCCCGCCGGCGAGCTACTGGCCTGAGGTGCAGCGGATCTGCCGCAAATACGATGTGCTGCTGATGCTGGACGAGGTCATTACCGGCTATGGCCGCACCGGCGAATGGTTCGCGGCACAGACCTTCGGCATCGAACCGGACACCATCACCACCGCCAAGGCGCTGACCTCGGGCTATCAACCGCTGTCGGCGCTGCTGGTCGGCGACCGCATCACCTCGACGCTGGTCGAGAAGGGCGGCGAGTTCAACCATGGCTACACATATTCCGGCCACCCCGTGGCCTGCGCGGTGGCCTTGAAGAACCTCGAGATCATCGAGCAGGAAGGCCTGGTCGATCGTGTCAGGAACGAAACTGGGCCTTATTTCGCCAAGGCGCTGCAGGAGCGTATCGCCGGGCATGATCTGGTCGGCGAGGTACGCTCGATCGGGCTGATGGGCGCGATCGAGATCGTCAAGGACAAGGCGACCAAGGAACGGTTCCTGCCGTCGGGAAGTGCCGCGGTGACGGTGCGCGACCATGCCATCGCCAACGGCATGATGCTGCGCGCCACCGGCGACACGATGATCCTGTCGCCGCCGCTGATCTGGACCCGCGACACGATCGACATGGCCTGCGAGCGGATCCGCAAGGCGCTGGATCTGGCGCAGGCCGATCTGCGCAAGCGGTAAGGCGAACCTCGACCGGGCGTTTCTTCAGGGGAACGCCCGGCCTCGAGAAACATGCTGCCCGATGGGGAACAAACGTTATCCTCCGCGCGTAGTGTGTCCGGCAGCAGCCATCCGGCCGCGACAAGGGGTTCATTTCCATGACAAAAACCGGCAAGAGCCGACGCGCGCAAGAAGCAGCCAGCATCGGCGCTGACCTGATGCTGGCGCCGCTGGTGGCGATGATGCGCCTGCCGTTGATGGCGATGGACAGCGGCAGCAGCCAGCCCTGGAGCACCGAAACCGCGCGTGCGGTGAACGAGAAGACCGCGGCAATCGCCGAGGGCGCGTTCGCGGCGCAAATGTCCTTCCTGCAATCGGCATCGCGATTCTGGCCGGAACTCCTTTCCGGTCGCACGCCGTCGCTGTTCAACGGCGTCGCGGCGGAACGGTCGATCAGCGCCGCGCTCAAGCCCGCCAGCCGCGCGGTGAAGGCGAATTTTCGCCGGCTGTCGTCAAAGGCTTGAAATAGACCCTGCGGAACTTTGATTTTGCGCATTGTCGAAATCATGGTCTAGAACCAATCGGTATAAGCACCGATGGGGGGACATCATGGCCGGACAACCGCTCAACCAGCCGGCTGAAATCCCGGCCGAGCTCGACCGCTGGAATTGGGGCGCCTTCTTCCTCAACTGGATCTGGGGCATCGGCAACAGCACCTTCATCGCGCTGCTGGCACTGATCCCGGTCGTCAACCTCGTCATGATCTTCGTGCTCGGAGCACGCGGCAGCCGCTGGGCCTGGCAGAACCGGGCCTGGCGCGACGCCGAGCAGTTCCGCAAGACGCAGCGCAACTGGGCAATAGCCGGCCTGGCTGTCTGGGTGCTCAGTATCGGGGGCTGTGCGACGGCGGTCGGCAGCATCCCCTTCATGTTCAAAGGCAGCGACGCCTACCACATGACCATGGACGCCGTGCGTTCCGATACCCGCGTCAAGGCTGCCATTGGCGACGACGTGACCGACAATTTCTGGGTCGGCGGCCATCTCAACGTCAGTGCGAACGGCACGGGCGACGCCCAGTTCAGCATTCCCGTCCACGGCGCCAAGGGCAAAGCCACCGTGTTATCCCATCTGGTCCGCAATGCCGGCACGTGGAGCATCCGCCTGCTTGTGGTCAGGGTCGATGGAGTGGACGCGCCGATTGTGCTGACCAACGAAGATCATGTGCCAATCCCGAACGCGGCGATCGGAATATAGACATCGGGGAGAAGTGGGTGCGGCAGAAATGCAAAAACCGCGCTCCATCGGGAACGCGGCTTTGCCAGATACGCATGGCGTTTCGCTACGCAAACACTTGGCGAAACTTACGGGCTCCGGTACGCGAGACCTGATCCGGAGCGCCGGGCGGATGCGATATGTCCGCCTCGCAGTCCGTTTTATAGGGACATCGTTACCGCAGAGTTATCGAGAGCTTAAGCAAATCTAAATTTGCGGTTCTTCTGCCGGGTTGATCTGGAAAAAACCCATCAAATCCGCTGGTTACGCTGGGTTGCCCCTGAGAAAATTAATTATGCCGGAGAAATCGGCGCCGCCGTACCCCTGGGCGTTGAACAGGGCGTAGAGCTGTGCCGCCTCGGCGCCAAGTGGGGTCACCGCGCCCGCGCTCAGTGCGGCTTCCTGGGACAATTTCAGGTCTTTCAGCATAAGGGCAGCGGCGAAGCCCGGCTTGTAATCCCTGTTGGCGGGTGAAGTGGGCACCGGACCGGGCACCGGGCAGTAGGTGGTCAAGGACCAGCATTGGCCCGAAGAGGTCGAGGCGACGTCGAACAGCGCCTGATGCGACAGGCCGAGCTTTTCGGCCAGCACGAAGGCCTCGGCGACGCCGATCATCGAAATGCCGAGGATCATATTGTTGCAGATTTTCGCCGCCTGGCCGGCACCGTCGCCGCCGCAATGGACGATGCGCCCGGCCATCGGCTTCAGGATCGACTCGGCGGCGGCGAAGGCATCGGTGGAGCCGCCGGCCATGAAGGTCAGCGTGCCGGCCGCCGCACCGCCGGTGCCGCCCGAGACGGGCGCGTCGATGGAGAGCAGGCCGTGTTTGGCGGCAATCGCATGCGCCTTGCGCGCCGACTCGACGTCGATGGTCGAGGAATCAATGAACAGCGCGCCTTTTTTTGCCTTGGGCGCGATGTCTTCATAGACCGACAGCACGTGCTTGCCGGCAGGGAGCATGGTGATGACGACATCGGCATCTTTGACTGCCGCGATGGCGTTGGCCATCACCGTCACGCCATGCTCCCTTGCGACCGTAAGGTTCTCCGGCATGAGATCGAAGCCTAGAACCGCATGCCCGGCCTTTACCAGATTGGCGGCCATCGGATTGCCCATGTTGCCGAGGCCGATGAAGGCGATTGTGGTCATTGTGACGCTCCGTGGTTGGGTAAGGCAGTAGGCAGTAGGCAGTAGGCAGTAGGGACTTTATTCTGGGGCAAGTTTGATAATGAGTTGGCGAAGCATTTTTCCAAGACCCTCGGTCGCCAATAGCATCTGATGAGCCTGATCATGCGTGGCGAGGCCAATGCGTTCAGCGATCTGGAGGTGTGTCTCGAACTCCTTCAGTGAGCCTTGGGCTATCCCGAGAAATTGCTGATAGGAGCCTCTGTTGTCGCGGCCGTAGCCCTCAGCGATGTTGGCAGGGATAGAGGTTGCAGAGCGGCGGATTTGGCTGGTCAGGCCATACATTTCTTCTTTTGGCCATGTCTTGGTCAAGGAGTAGGTGGCGACGGCCAGATCCATTGCCTGCTGCCAAACGATAAGATCCTTGTAAGAATTGATCTTGCCGGTCATCTCTTGCCTACTGCCTACTGCCTACTGCCTACTGCCTACTGCCTATCGTCCGATCAACGCGCGCGCGATAATGACGCGCATGATCTCGTTGGTGCCTTCGAGGATCTGGTGGACGCGCAGGTCCCGCACCAATTTCTCGACGCCGTAATCGTGCAGATAGCCGTAGCCGCCGAGCAGTTGCAGCGCATCGTTGGCGACGTTGAAGCCGGTGTCGGTGACGAAACGCTTGGCCATGGCAGACCATTTGCCGGCGTCCGGCGCTTTGCGGTCGAGCTTGGAGGCGGCGGCATAGAGGAAGATGCGCGCTGCCTGCAGCTCGGTCTCCATGTCCGCCAGCCTGAACTGCAGCGCCTGGAACTGGTTGATCTTCGAGCCGAAGGCCTTGCGCTCGGCGGTGTAGGACAGCGCCTTGTCGAGCGCCGACTGGGCGCCGCCCAGCGAACAGGCGGCGATGTTCAGCCGGCCGCCATCGAGCCCGGCCATGGCGATGCCGAAGCCGGCGCCTTCGCCCGACAAGAGGTTTTCCGCCGGCACCTTGCAGTCCTCGAAGATGACCTGGCGGGTCGACTGCATGTGCCAGCCCATCTTGTGCTCGTTGGCGCCGAAGGAGAGGCCAGGCGCATCTTTCGGTACGACGATGGTGGAGATGCCTTTCGGCCCGTCGGCGCCCGTGCGCACCATGACGGCATAGACATCGCTGTCGCCGGCGCCCGAGATGAATTGTTTGGCGCCGTTGAGGACATAGTCGCCGCCGCTCTTGACCGCGCGCGTCTTGAGCGCCGCGGCATCCGATCCGGAGCCCGGCTCGGTCAGGCAATAGCTCGCCAGCCATTCCATCGAGGTGAGCTTCGGCAGGAAGCGCTGGCGCTGCTCCTCATCGCCGAAGCGGTCGATCATCGAGGCCACCATATTGTGGATCGAGATGAAGGACGAAAAGCCCGGGTCGGCATGTGACAACGCCTCGAAGATCAGCACGGCGTCGAGGCGGCCGAGCGCGGAGCCGCCGACATCGTCCCTGACATAGATGCCGCCGAGGCCGAGCGGCCCGGTCTCGCGGATCACATCGGCCGGGAAATGCTTCCTGCGATCCCAGTCGAGCGCATTCGGCGCGACGCGGTCGGCGGCGAACGCCTGCGCCATCTCCTGGATGGCGCGCTGTTCCTCGTTGAGTTCGAACTGGCTGGTGCTCGCATCGACCGCGGCGTCCATGGCGTTCTCTCCCTATATGCCAGCTGGCCCGCTGGCCTGTCGTTTTTGGCTTTGCGCGCGCATCAATCTAGACCAATGATGCCGCCGCGCAACCCGAGCCTCCGCGGAGCGGCTGTGCACCAATGCATGTCCGGAGCGAGATGTGACGACAAAATTCGATGAGCTGCTTCGGCAATTCCACGCCTATCTCACTTCTGTGAACAATGCCCTGGTGCGCGACGCCGTGGCCCGCATCGGCTGGGACATGCCGGCCCGCGCGCTGGAGCCGCATAGGATCAGCTGCGTGCGCCATCTCGACCGTGCCGCCGAACTGGCGCCTCCTGCCGCCAAACCATTGGTGCAATGGCTGGCGGAGCATCGCAACGGATTGCACTGGGGGCAGACCTACACCGAGGCGGATTTCAGCAAGGCCTTCATCGACAATTATGGCTGGCTGGAAGTGTTCGGTACGCGCGGCCTTTTCGCCAATGACGAAGTGGCCGCCGGCCTGCTGATCCTTGGGCCAGACATTGTCTATCCCGACCATCATCACGTCGCCGAGGAGATCTACATTCCGCTGACGGGCGGCACGGAATGGCGCATGGGCGAGGGCGGTTTTCGAGTGCGGGAGGCGGGCGAGGTCGTCCACCACGCCTCGAATGTCAACCACGCCATGCGAACCGGCACCGAACCGCTTTTGGCGCTCTACATCTGGCGCGGCGGACCACTGGCGCAGAAATCCACTATCACTGGACCCGCCACGCAGGGCCGAATCTGATGGCCAGGGCAATCATGCTGCAAGGCACCGGTTCGGATGTCGGCAAGACGGTGCTGGTCGCCGGCCTGTGCCGCGCCGCGAAGAAGCGTGGCCTGAAGGTGCGGCCGTTCAAGCCGCAGAACATGTCGAACAACGCCGCCGTCGCGGATATTCCGGGCGACAACAACCATGGCGGCGGCGAGATCGGCCGCGCGCAGTGGCTGCAGGCGATCGCTTGCGGCGTGGCACCATCGGTCCACATGAACCCGGTGCTGTTGAAACCGCAGACCGATGTCGGCGCCCAAGTCATCGTGCAGGGCAAGGTGTTCGGTGAGGCGCGCGCGCGCGACTACCAGGCGCTGAAGGCCAAGCTGATGGATGCCGTACTCGACTCCTGGGGCAAGGTCGGCGAGGGCGCCGATCTGGTCATCGTCGAGGGCGCGGGCTCGCCGGCCGAAATCAACCTCCGCAGCCGCGATATCGCCAATATGGGCTTTGCCACGCGTGCCGACGTGCCGGTTGTGCTGGTCGGCGACATCGATCGGGGCGGTGTCATCGCCTCGGTCGCCGGCACGCATCTGATCCTGCCGGAAGAGGACCGGCGCATGATCGTCGGCTATCTCATCAACAAGTTCCGGGGCGATGTTTCGCTGTTCGATGACGGTTTGAAGGCGATCGAGAAATTCACCGGCTGGCGCTGTTTTGGCGTCGTGCCGTGGCTGAAGGCGGCGGCGCGGCTGCCGTCGGAGGATTCGGTGGTGCTCGAGCGGCTGGCATCCGGCGAGGCGCGGGCGCTTAAAATAGCGGTGCCGATGCTTGGCCGCATCGCCAACTTCGACGACCTCGACCCGCTCAAGGCCGAACCGCAGGTCGAGGTGGTG
Organism: Mesorhizobium sp. WSM4308; assembly: GCF_002294905.1. Lineage (NCBI taxonomy): Bacteria > Pseudomonadati > Pseudomonadota > Alphaproteobacteria > Hyphomicrobiales > Phyllobacteriaceae > Mesorhizobium > Mesorhizobium sp. WSM4308. The sequence continues at coordinate 202,008 of NZ_NSFW01000011.1, forward strand.
TTCGTGCCGCCTGGGAAACCGCTGCCGGCCGATGCCGGGCTGGTGGTCATTCCCGGCTCCAAATCGACGATCGGCGATCTCCTGAAATTCCGCGAGAATGGCTGGGACCGGGATCTTGCCGCGCATCGCAAGCGCGGCGGCCATGTCGTCGGCATTTGCGGCGGCTTTCAGATGCTGGGCCGCAGGGTGCGCGATCCCGACGGCATCGAAGGCAGCATCACCGAGGCCGAAGGGCTTGGCCTGCTCGATATCGAAACGGTGATGGAACCGGAGAAGACGGTGCGCAATGTCAGCGCGCATTCGGTCCAGTTCGACCTGCCGCTCGAAGGCTACGAAATCCATCTCGGCCGCACCACCGGCCCGGACACGATGCGGCCGTCGGCGATCATCAATGGCGTTGCCGACGGTGCGATCTCGGCCGACGGCAAGGTGTCAGGCACCTATATGCACGGTCTGTTCGGTGCCGACGCCTTTCGCGGAAAATTCCTCGAAAGCCTCGGCATCAAGGGCGGCGGCATCGACTACCGCGCCGAAGTCGAGCGGGCGCTGGACGACGTCGCGGCCGAGTTGGAGACCCATCTCGACTGCGACGCGATTTTTTCGCTGGCTAGGTAGGACCTATGCCCTTTCCCCGGCCTTCGGCCAGTAGGTGCCGAACGACCAGACATTGCCTTCCGGATCACGGCAGATGAATTCGCGGCTGCCATAATCGCGCTCGGTCAGTTCCTGGATGATCGTGGCGCCGGCTTTCCTGGCCCTGGCATAGGCGGCATCGGCATCATCGACGGCGATATAGATCGACTTGCCGCCACCGGTGCCGGGTTCGCCGACCATCTTGCCGTAATCGTCATCGCGCGCGCTGCCCAGCATGATCATCGAGGTGCCGAAGACTAGCTCGGCATGGTGCACGACATCGCCTTCACCATAGCGGGCACGGACGCTGAAGCCGAAGGCTTCGCAGAGCCAGTCGATCATTTTCGCCGCGTTTTTGTAACGCAAGGCAGGGTAGAGGCGAGGGGCTTCAGTGGCGGTGGGCATGGGAACCTTCTTGATCTGAGTTGGCCGATAACCCACTCTGTTCCATGGCCGGTCCAGCGTCTTGAAGAAATGTTACCTGACCGAGAGCGCCGTCGGCGCGTCGCCTGCAAGGTCGCGGAATTCGCGCACCATGTGCGCCTGGTCGGCATAGCCGCAATCGGCGGCGATATCGGCCCAATCGGCGGTCTGCCGCCGTGACAGGCCGAGCGCCCGGTTGAAGCGGACGATGCGCGACAGTGTCTTCGGACCGATGCCGATAGCATTGGAAAAGCTGCCGGCGAGATGCTTTCGGCTCCAGCCCAGTTTTTCGGCGATGGAGGAAATGCGGACCCGGCCGCCGGAAGCGATGATGCGGTCATACGCCCAGGCGATTTCCAGCGGCGTTTCGGCGGCGCGCTCAAGCCGGGCGGTGACGAAGGTTTCTGCAAGGTCGAAACGCGACGCCCAGTCCGACGCATTGCCGAGCCGTTCGCGCAGTGCCGTCCCCTCGGCGCCCAGCACGTCGTCGAGGACGACCATGCTGTCGGTGAGTTCGCTCATCGGCAAGCGGAAGAAACGGCGCGCTCCAAGCGGCGTGAAGTTGACCTGGATGCAGCAGGCGGCGCCGAAGGATTCGATCATCACCGGTCCGGCAAAAAGCCCGGCGGCGAAACTGGCGAAGCGGTCATTGTCGCCAGGCGTCCTGCCGAGGCCGATGGCGAAAGGCTCGGCGAAGCTAATCACCAGCGGCACGGTCAGTGATGCGTATTCGACATTGCGGAAATGGCCTGCCGCTGTTTCGCGATAGCCGCAAATGTCTGACACAATGCCGTCAAGCGCTGGATCAGGATGACGCCGGCGCATCTCGAAGCGCCCTACGATGGAGCGGTCCTGTTCCTCCCGGCGCTGCATCTCGATCGGCATGGCCATCCTTCCGCCGGGACAAATCTATCAGCCGTCGGCCGGAATCGAAAGCGCCCGGCTTTTGGCCGGGCGCTCTCCGTCCCCACTTCAAGGGAAACCTGTCAGGCGCCGCGCATCAGGCAACCGGCGGCGAGCACGATGTAGGCAATGAGAACGATCCACACCGATGCGAGCGGGATGAACGCGAGAACGCCAAGCGCGGCGAGAATGCCGATGATGGCGATGACCAGGGAAATGATGAAAACGATCTGGGTAGGCGCGCTGAGATTCATGTGTGGCTCCTCCAACATGATTCGAACAGCGCCATAGTAACAGGCGCGTGATCACACACCAATCAGGACACGCAGCGGGTTGGCCGGATCGGCCAGCAGCTTTACGGCCAGCGCCAGGCAGACGATCACCAGCAGCGGCTTGATCAGTCTGGCGCCGATGCGCATGGCGAGGCTCGCGCCGACGCGGGCACCGAGGAACTGGGCAACGCCCATCATCAGGCCGATCTTCCAGGAGATGACGCCGACAGCGGCGAAGACGATGAAGCCGCCGATGTTGGAAGCGAAGTTGAGCAGCTTGGTGTGCGCCGTCGCCTTGAGCACGCCGTAGCCGGCAAGGGCGACGAAGGCCAGCATATAGAAGGAGCCGGCGCCCGGGCCGAACAGGCCGTCATAGAAGCCGATCGCCGGCACCAGGGCCAGTCCGAACAGGAATGGCGACAGGCGCTCGGCCCGGTCGACATCGTTCATGTTGGGCTTGAGCGCGAAATAGAGCGCGATGGCGATCAGCACCAGGGGCAGCAGGGCGCGCAGGAGATCGCCCGGAACGATGGTGGCCAGCAAGGCGCCAATGACACCGCCTGCAGCCGCCAACAGCGCCGACGGCAATTGCCGGCGAAGATCGACATGGCCCTTGGAGGCATAGTGGATGGTCGCCGAGCCGGAGCCGAACATGCCTTGCAGCTTGTTGGTCCCAAGCGCTTCGACCGGCGAGAAGCCGGCAAGCAAAAGCGCCGGAATGGTGATCAGCCCACCGCCGCCGGCAATAGAATCGACAAAGCCCGCCGCAAAGGCGGCGAAGGCGAGCATGACGATTGTCTGGGTGGTGAGATCGATCATCTGATGTGAGGAGGCGTCCGGTCGGCGGGATAACGGCGTTCGACCACGACAGCCCTGTTTGCGCAAGGCCGATTCCGCGCTACCTCTATCCAAGCGCAATGCGCTTGGATTTGGTTAACCCGGAAAGAGACCCTGATGGCATTCGCATTGCTGGACCAGATACGCTCCATCTTCGACGGCGACCCGGGCGTGCGCAAGGTTGCCGACGATCCTGTCCTGTCGGCGGAACTGCTGATGCTTTTCCGTATGATCCTGGCCGACGGGACGGTCAGCGAGAGCGAGATGGTTGCCTTCCGGCGGATCTGCAAGGACGCCTTCGGCATTCAGGAAACCAGCATCGACGCCGTCATCGAATATCTCAATGAGTTCGGCTACGAGACCAATGGCTCGCAGGCGATCGCGCTGTTTCGCGATCTCGACGTCGAACGGCGCAAGCAATTGGCCCAGCACATGGCTGAGATCGCCAAGGCGGATTCGCAGCTGGCCGAGAGCGAGGTGCGCCTCTTGCGCCGCACGCTCGACCTGCTCGACATCAGCCCGGTCGATGTGGTGAAGCCGGAAGAGTAGGTTCTTTCACCCGCTCAGCCTTGCTCTTGCATCTTCTGGGCGATCGCCCGATGCAGGTCCGGCGCGGCAGCGACGAGCGCCTGTGCCGCTTCTGATTGCGGATGATCGAGCACCTCGGTCGTCTTGCCACGCTCGACGATCTTGCCGTCATGCATCACCAGCACCTCGTCCGTGATGGCGCGGGCGACAGTCAGGTCATGGGTGATGAAGAGATAGGCGATGCCGAGTTTTTGATTGAGCTCGGCGAACAGATCGAGGATTTGCGCGCGGATCGAGACATCGAGCGCCGAGACCGGCTCGTCAGCGACGACCAGCTTGGGGCGGGTGATGATAGCGCGGGCGATCGACAGGCGCTGGCGCTGGCCGCCGGAAAATTCGTGCGGGTATTTATCCATGTCGCGCTGGTCGAGGCCGACCTCGTGCAGCGCATGCGCAACCATCTCGCGGCGCTCGGCGCGCGTCGGTTTTTTCTCCAGCACGTGCAGCGGCTCGGCAACCAGTTTCTCGACCTTCTGGCGCGGATCGAAGGAGCCGTATGGGTCCTGGAAGACAACCTGCATGTCGCGCCTGGCGGGTTTTAGCTCGACTTCGCTCTTGCCGGTAATGGTCTCGCCGCGAAACCGGATCGTGCCCGAACTCGGTCGATCCAATGCCAGGATCATGCGGGCGAGTGTTGACTTGCCGCAGCCGGAGCGGCCGACCAGCGCCACCGACTGGCCCGGCTGCATCGACAGCGAGACATCGTCGACGGCGCGGATAGGGGCTGCCCGTTTGAGCAGGGAGCTGCGCCGCCCGGGGTAGTCGCGGGTCACGCCTTCGACCTGGATCAGGGGCTTGCCCTGACTTGTATCGTGCGTTCTGGCGCGTGCCGGCACATGCATCGAGGCCTGCGCCAGCTGGCGTGTGTAGGGGTGGAGCTGTTCGGACAGCGTGCGGGCGGTGTCGCCGGCCTCCATCACCTCGCCGCGGCGCAGGATGGTGATGCGATCGGCCATCTCGGTCACCACGGCGAGGTCGTGCGAGATCAGGAGCAGACCCATGCGGCTCTCCGCGACAAGGTCGCGCAGGAGGTCGAGGATCTGCGCCTGCAGCACCACGTCGAGCGCCGTCGTCGGCTCGTCGGCAATCAAGAGCTTCGGCTTCAGCGCGCATGCGATGGCGATGACGACGCGCTGGCGCTGGCCACCGGAGAGTTCGTGCGGATAGCGCGACAGCGGGAATTTCGCTTGCGGCAGGCCAACGCGGTCGAGCATTTTTCGCGCCCGCTCTTCGGCCGCCGCGCGTGTGACCTTGGTATGCCAGCGTATGCCTTCGGCGACCTGCTCGCCGATGGTCTTCACTGGATTGAGAGCTGTCATCGGCTCCTGGAACACCATGCCGATGTCGTCGCCGCGCAGCGCGCACATCTGGTCCTCGGTTGCCGCCAGGATGTCGATGCCGTCGAAGGTGACGCGCCCGGTGGCGCGCGCTGCATGCGGTAAAAGCCGCATCGCCGTCAGCGCGGTCATCGACTTGCCGGAGCCGGATTCGCCGACCAGCCCCATCACCTCGCCGGGGGCGACGGAAAGCTCCATCCCCTTCAGGATCTGCGTGTCGCCGATGGTCAGCGACAGACTGTCGATTTCCAGCAGGCTCATCGCTGCCGCCGCGATTTCGGGTCGAGAATGTCGGCGATGCCGTCGCCCAGGAGATTCAGGCCGAGCACGGTGATGACGATCGCCATGCCGGGGAAGATCGCCATCCACGGCGCCACCACCATGCGCGTCTGGGCGTCGAACAGCATGCGGCCCCAGCTCGGCATTGGCGGCTGCGCGCCGAGGCCGAGATAGGAAAGCCCGGCTTCGGCCAGGATGCCCAGCGCGAACTGGATGGTGCCTTGTACCAGGAGCAGCGTGGCGATGTTGGGCAGCACGTGTTCGATCGATATCTGCGTGCTGCTTTTTCCCGCGGCGCGCGCGGCCAGGATGAACTCGCGCGGCCAGATCGCCAGCGCGCCGGCGCGGGCGACGCGGGCAAAGACCGGGATGTTGAAGATGCCGATGGCGATGATGGCGTTGACGGCGCCCGGCCCGAAGATGGCTGTTATCATGATGGCCGACAGCAGCGCGGGAAAGGCGAACACGAGATCGTTGACGCGCATCAGCGCCTCGTCGACGAGGCCGCCGCGCGCGGCAGCAAAAGCGCCGAGCGGCACGCCGACACCCATGCCGATGCTGACGGCGACCAGCGCCACGGCGATCGAATTGCGGGCGCCGACCATGATCATCGACAGGATGTCGCGGCCGAAATGGTCGGTGCCGAACCAATGCGCCAGCGAGGGGCCTTGCGTCTTGTCGGCTATGATCAGCTTCGTCACATCGTAAGGCGTCCAGAGGTAGCTGATGACAGCCATCACCAGGATCAGCACTGTGATGACGAAGCCGGCGACGAAAGCCGTGTTCCGGAACGCCTTGGCCAGGATGCCGCTGAGCGTCTCCTCGGGGATGTCGATGTGCAGGGTCATTGCCGGCTTCTCAGGCGTGGATCGACGACCGCGTAGGAAAGGTCGACGACGAGGTTGACGGCAATGACGGCGGCGACCAGCAACATGACGACGCTTTCGACGACGATCAGGTCGCGCTGGGTGATCGCCTGGAACACAAGCCGGCCGAGACCAGGCAGATAAAAAACATTCTCGATGATGATGGTGCCGGCGAGCAGGAAGGCGAATTGCAGGCCAAGAATGGTCAGGACCGGGATCATGGCGTTGCGCAATGCATGCCGCCACAGCACGGCGCGGTAGGGCAGGCCCTTGGCGCGGGCGGTGCGGATATAGTCCTCGTTCAGCACCTCGATCAGTGCCGAGCGGGTGACGCGCGCCAGGATCGCCGCCTGCGGCAAGGCAAGCGCCACCGCCGGCAGCAGCAGCGATTTCAGCGCTGGCCATATGCCGGCGCTCCAGCCGGGAAAGCCGCCGGCCGGCACCAGCCGCAGCCAGACGGCGAAGACATAGATCAGCATCAGCGCGAACCAGAAATTCGGCACGGCAACGCCAAGCTGTGCCGCGCCCATGGAAATCGTGTCGCCGGCCCGGCCGCGCCGGCTGGCGGAAAACAGGCCGACCGGAATGGCGATGATCGTGGAGAGTGCAAGCGCGATCAGCGCCAGCGGCAGCGAGACGGCAAGCCGTTCACGCACGAGATCGATGACCGGCACCGAATAGGTATAGGAGCGGCCGAAATCGAGGCTGAGCAGGCCGCCGGCCCAGTGCAGGTAGCGCAAGAGCAGGGGCGCATTCAGGCCCATCTGGTTGCGCAAGAGTTCGACCTGGTCGGCGCTGGCGTTCATGCCCAGCATCAGTCGCGCCGGGTCGCCCGGCAGGATTTCCAGCACGGCGAACACCACGATGGAGGCCAGCACCAGCGTGGCAAGCGAGATGGCGAGGCGCTTGAGGAGGTAGGCAGTCATGGACACGGGACGACAGAGGTGTCGTCGTCCTGGGGCGAAGCAGGAGCGAAGCTCCGTCGCGTAGACCCCAGGGTCCATTCCGTAACAGAGGTCGAACAGCGCGACGGTCCAGAACCAGCCTCGCGCCTCACTGTTTCCACTGCAACGTCTCCCAGATTCTGCACCGCGAGGGCGCTCGTAAGTCACGGAATGGATCCCAGGGTCTGCACAGTCGCAGCGCGCCTGCTCCGCCCCAGGATGACGAAACGAACCTCACTCGCTCCACTTCACCTTGGTCAGGTCGTTGGCAGGTATCGGTGCGCTTTCCCACAACCCTTGCAGCTTGGCGTCCCAGACCCCGACCTTGGGCAATTCGTAGAGGAAGCCGACCACGGCATCGTCGGCCAGAATCTTCTGCGCCTGGGCATATAATTCCTTGCGCTTGGCCTCGTCGGACGTCAGTTCCAGATCTGCGATCACCTTTTTGAAGGTGGGGTTGTCGTAATTGAAGTAGTAGTCCTTGCGGGCATAGATATCGATGTCGTTGGGCTCGGTATGGGAGACGATGGTCAGATCGTAATCCTTCTTGGTGAACACCTGGTCCAGCCACTGCGCCCACTCGACGGGGATGATCTCGAGGTTGATGCCGACATCGCGGAGTTCCGAGGCGATGATCTCGCCGCCGAGCCGTGCATAGGTCGTCGGCGGCAGCTTCAACGTGGCCTTGAAGCCGTTCTCCAGTCCTGCTTCCTTCAGCAGTTGCTTGGCCTTGGCCACGTCGTGCGGATAGTGGCCGGTGAGGTCGACATAATATTTGTTGGCCGGCGACATATGCGAGCCGATCGGCAGGCCGAGCCCGGCCGAGGCGCCGTCGATGATCGCCTTGCGGTCGAGCGCGTAGGAGATCGCCTGTCTCACCTGCAACTTGTCGAAGGGCGGCTGCTTGTTGTTGATCGACAGGATGGTCTCGCCTTCGGTCGCGCCGACCACCACCTTGAAGCGCGGATCATCCTTGACCTGGGAGACGCTGTCGGGATCGAAGAAGGGGAAGGCCTGTATGTCGCCGGAAAGCAGCGCCGGCACCGCCGCCGCGGCATCGGGAACGATGCGGAACTCGACCTTTTCGAGGAAGACAGGGGCGCCCCAGTAGTGATCTGATTTCAGCAGCGTGATCGATGAGCCCTTGGCCCAACTCTCGAACTTGAAGGGGCCGGTACCAACAGGCTTTTCCTTGTTGGTGTCGGCGGATTTCGGCGACACGATCACCGCGTCGCCCCAGCCCATATTGTAGAGGAACGAGCCTTGCGGGTGGGTCAGCGTCACCTTCACGGTGGCGGTGTCGACCACGTCGACCTTGTCGATGGCGGCAAAGAGCTGCTTTTGCGCGTTGACGGAGTTTTCCGCGCGGGCACGGTCGAGCGAAAACTTCACGTCGTCGGCGCTGAAATCGGCGCCGTCGTGGAATTTCACGCCGGTGCGCAGCTTGAAGGTATAGACCTTGCCGTCATCGGAAATGGTCCAGCTTTCGGCGAGATCCGGCAAGACTTCGCCATTGGGGCCGATCCGGGTCAGGCCCTCGAACACATTGGCGTAGGTGACCTCCCTAATTGCCGCGGCCGCTCCCGCAGTCGGGTCGAGATGCGGGGGTTCAAGCGGAATGCCGATGACGAGATCGGTCCGGGCGGCAAACGCCGAAGTGGCGGTTGCGACCGCCAGCACGGCAGCGGCCAGAAGGGTCTTCCAAAGTTTCATCGCTGAACTCCCCATATGCTCAAATGCTCAAGCCTGGGGATAGAAGCGTGATTTCGCACGGGAGTAAATTGCGTTTCGTGCTGTCGCGCCGCGCCAGGAGAAATGTTTTTGCGCCGCGGGCCGATCATCCGGTTGTGCCGCGCAGCAGCACGTTGAGGCCGATCGCCATCACCTTTGCCGATTCCACCATGTCCTCTATGCCGACCCACTCGTCCGGCCGGTGGGCGAGATCGAGAATGCCGGGCCCGTAGGCGATGCAGTCGTAGATGTGGCCGATGCGGGCAATGTGCTTCTGGTCGTAGGTGCCGGGCGAAATGACGTAGTCGGGCTCGCGGTCGAAGATCGCATGAATGCCTTGTGCCACCGCCCTGACCACCGGCGCGTCGCGCTCGGTCATCAGCGGCAGCACTTCCATCAGGTCGCGGATCTCGTAATCGAATTTTTTGCGCTCGCGCTTCAGCCGTTCCAGAATGCCGGTCACTTCGCCTTTGACCGTGGCGAGGTCTTCCTCGAGCAGGAAGCGGCGGTCGATGGTCAGCCGGCAGGAATCGGGCACGTTGGGCGAGGGCAGGCCAGGCCGGAAATCCTCGGTCTGCCCGCCATGGATGGAATTGACGTTCATGGTCGAGCGCCTGGCGCCCTCGGGGACGACCGGCATGCGCGTCATCTTGCGGTCGAGCGCCGGGAACAGTTCGTCCTCGAAAGCTTGGAGCACGGCACCCATATGGCGCACCGCATTATCGCCGAGAAACGGCATCGAGCCATGCGCGATCTCGCCCTTGGTCTCGATCTCGGCCCACCAGACGCCGCGATGGCCAAGGCAGATGCGGTCCTTGTTCAACGGCTCGGGGATGATGACGTGGTCGACCCTGGGTTTGGAGAAATAGCCGAGCCTGGCCAGATGGGCGACACCGCCAAAGCCGCCGGACTCCTCGTCGACGGTGCCGGATATCTCAATGGCGCCGGGAAAGTCGGGATAGACCTCCATGAAGGCTTCGGCGGCGATGATCGACGCGGCCAGGCCGCCCTTCATGTCGCAGGCGCCGCGTCCATAGACCCTGCCGTCCCTGACGATGCCGGCAAAGGGATCGACGGTCCAGCCGTCGCCGGCCTCGACCACGTCGATATGCGAGTTGAAGTGGACGCAGGCGCCGGGTGACCGGCCGTCGAAGCGGGCCACGACATTGACGCGCGGGTAGCGATCGGTGTCGCCGGGCGTGCCTTCGGCGCGGATGAATTCGGTTTCAAAACCACGCTTCCTCAGCCGCGCGCCGACATATTCGGCGCATGGCCGGTAGGCCTCGCCAGGCGGATTGATGGTCGGGAAACGGATCAGGTCAGCAGTCAGCGCGACGACATCGTCGCGCCTGTCATCGATTGCTTGAAGGAGTCGCTCGTTCATCAGGGGAGTTGAGCAACGAACGACGTTGCATTGCAAGCCCGCCGGCAATCAAGCCGGTGCGGCGTGTCGTTGCGGCAACTATCGCGGGAAATCGTTCAAATTCGCTGCTTTGGATTGGCGAATTGATCAAGGAGTGTGTGCTAGCTGTTCACTGCCATTAAAAAGGTGAAAAACAACGTGATGGCAAGAAGGCAAGGGGCAATCAAAGGGGTTTGATCGCATGAGGAAGTTCTTTCTCGTAGCAGCGGCGATGTTGGCAACCGCGCTGTTTGGTACGCCGTCCGCAAGTTACGCGGCAATGTTGGAAGCAAATATCGACGTGTCGTCGCAGACGATGACGGTACGGTACGGGTCGGAGGTCTATCGCTGGGTCGTGTCGACTGCCCGTCCGGGCTATTTCACACCGCGTGGCACGTATCGGCCGCAGCGGACCGCGCGGATGTGGTATTCGCGCAAATACGAAATGTCGCCGATGCCTTATTCGGTGTTTTTCCATGGCGGCTATGCCATCCATGGGACGGGCGCCGTCAGGCAACTCGGCCGTCCGGCCTCGCATGGCTGCGTGCGGCTGCACACGGCCAATGCCGCGACGTTCTATGCCATGGTGCGGGAAGTGGGCTTCGGCAACACGCGCATTGTCGTGACGAACTAAAAGCACGCGCGAATTCTCGTTGCCGGGCCGGAGCCCGGCGCGAGACATTCCACTGACGGCAACAACAATCGGCCAAGGTTTACCTGTTCCGAGATTGAGGGCTATTGTCGAGGGATAAGGGGCGTGCTTTCCATGCCAATGTCTGACAGAGGACAAACGGCAGTATCGGGCGGTTTGAACTATTAGGGGTAGCTTAAATATTGCCGGCTGATCAATCGGTTCGCCGGAAACCTGCCGTTGCGTGCCGTTTGCTGGAATTGACAGATGCATCCCCAGTCACAGATGGACGATCGTCTTCCCAGTCGGCCCGCCGGGGTGCTCATTCTTGGCGGGGCGCACGGGACGCTGGCGCTGGCCAGAAGCTTCGGCGCTCGGAAAGTGCCTGTCTGGCTGGTGAGCAACGACACGCCGTTGCCCGGCTTTTCGCGATATGCCCGGCGGACAATGACGTGGCCCGGCCCCGACGATGGTGGTGCGGCCGCCTTCCTGCTCGATCTGGCCAAGGTTCATGGGCTGGGCGGTTTTCTGCTGATTGCCGGCGGTGATCCAGAAGTTCGCTTCGTATCGCAATCGATCGACCGGTTGTCCGCCGCGTTCGACGTGGTGCTGCCGCCTTGGGAGCAACTGAAATGGGTCTGTGAAAAGCCGCTGCTGTATCGCCGGGCGGGCGAACTGGGGCTTGCCGTTCCGCTGACCTATGCAGTCAGCTCGCTCGAGCAGGCAGAGGCAGCCAAACTTCGCTTTCCCGTGATCCTGAAGCCGAATATGGGCGGGCGCAGCCGTTTTGCGCGTGCCAAGGCCGTTCTCACCAATGACAGAGCAGCGTTTTTGGCAGCCTATGCCTGGGCTGCCGAAGAGATCGGTGGCGACAATGTCGTGGTTCAGGAGATGATACCGGGCGGAGGCGAGGGCCAGTTCTCCTACGCGGCGCTCTGGAATGAGGGCGCGCCGGTGGCGGAGTTCACCGCCCGCCGTACACGGCAATATCCGGTCGATTTCGGCTACACGAGCACCTTCGTGGAGGTGGTCGACGAACCGCAATTGATCGACGCCGCGCGCCGGCTGCTTGGATCGATCGCGCATCACGGGCTGGTGGAGGTCGAATTCAAGCGCGATGCGCGCGATGGCTCGATGAAGGTGCTCGACGTCAATCCACGGCCCTGGACATGGTTTGGGCTGGGTGCCGCCGCTGGCGTCGACCTCGGCGCCATGCTTTGGGCGATCCAATCGGGCCAGCCGGTAAAGACAGCTTCAGCGCGGCCCAACACGTCGTGGATGTATCTGGTCAGGGATATTGTGGCGGCCGGCCGGTTGATCTCGAGCGGCCGGTTGGCAAAACTCGCCTATTTCAGTTCATTCGCCAAAGTACGGGCATGGGCGACATTCCAGGCGAATGACCCGATGCCTGGCCTGATCGACGTGCCGTTGACGGCCTGGAGAGTACTGACGCGACGGATACTTTCCGCAATCTTAACCGGGAAATGTTTAGGACGGCGGCGTGACGGAGTGAGTTCCGCGGCTGCAGAACCAGACAGGCGAGACCGCTGACATGACCGTTTTCACGCCCAGGACCGACTGCGAGGTGGCCGTGATCGGCGCCGGTCCTTTTGGGCTGGCCGTGGCTTCCGCCCTCAAGCGAGCGGGCGTCGATACGCTTACCCTCGGCGGCGTGATGTCGTTCTGGCGCGACCATATGCCGAGAGGCATGAGGCTGCGCTCGCCCTGGCACGCGACCTATATCGGCCACACCAAAGGTCCGATGTCGCTCGATTCCTATGCCAAGGTCCTTGGAATCTCGCCACGCGAACCGCTGCTGCTCGAGAACTTCGTCGACTATGGATTGTGGATCCAGGCCCAGACGGTTCCGGATCTGGATACCCGCAAGGTGGACCGCGTCGAGAAGGCTAATGGCGGATTTCGTCTGGCACTGGCCGATGGCGATGCCTTGAAGGCACGTCGCGTCGTGGTTGCCACCGGCCTGATGAACCAGCAATTGATCCCCACTGTCTTCAACGGCATCCCAAAAGAACTTGTCAGCCATGCCAGCGACCATACTGGTTATGAGGCCTTCCGCGGCAAGCGCGTCGCCGTCATCGGGCGTGGGCAAAGCGCCTGCGAATCCGCCGTTCTGCTCAAACAAAACGGGGCCGAAGTCGAGCTCATCTGCCATGGCGACATCCATTGGCTGGGCTATCGGGCGCTGTCGGGAAAGCAGAGCTGGAGCCTGCGCGACTTCCTGTCGGAGCGGCTCGCATCGCCGTCCAGGGTCGGTCCGTTCCCGATTTCCTGGCTGGTCGAGGTCCCGGGCTTCGTGCACCGGTTCCCGGAGCCAGCCCGGGCCGGACTCAACAGGCGCAGCCTCGGTGCCGGTGCGACGGGCTGGCTGAAGCCGGATTTCGACGGGATAGAGATCAGGGCCGGCAGCAGGATGATCAGCGCATCCGCCAAGGACAATGGCATCGAACTGCGGTTCGAGAAGGATGCCGCCACCTTCGACCACGTCCTGCTCGGCACGGGCTACCGGATAGATATCGCCAAGCTCGGTCTGTTCCCACCCGCCATGCTTGCCCCGATTGCGCGCCGGGAAGGGTTGCCGCTGCTTTCCGCCGGGTTCGAATCCAGCATCCCGGGCCTGCATTTCGTCGGCGCGAGCGCGGTCGACAGCTTTGGCCCGCTGATGCGGTTCACCGCCGGCACGCCGTTCGCCGCGCGCACCGTCTCCCGTTTCATTCAGAGGACGAGAGACAGACGTTACGCTGCCTGAAGCTGGAAGACCGCGTAGTCGATGGTGCGGACCGCATCGAGGAAGCCCGGCATGGCCGGCACGGACAGTTCCCGGAAAATACCGGTGTCACGGATGGCGGGCCTTGCCCAATCGATGGCGCGGTGGCTCGAGCTGCCATAGACGATGAAGCAATCCCGCGGGTGGCGTTCGAGCGACGATATGAGATTCTTCAAGACGATATCGAAGACGTCCTGTGAGAAGGGATTGTAGAAATAGACCACCAGGGGCACTTGCGGAAAATCGTAGGCCGCCGCATCGGTCTCGACGACGCTGAGCGCTCGGCATCGCTGCGACGGGTCGCGGAAACGCTCGATGTTGCTCCGGGCGATGTCCACCAGTTCGCGGGCGAACTCCACGCCGATGATCTCGGCGAACGGATATTGCGAGGCCAGCAACAGCGTTCGCGATTTTCCGGAGCCGATGTCGATGAATGTATGGGCATGGAGATCGCGTGGCAGCGACTTCATGATGAAGTCGAAGGTTCTGGGCGACGTGCAGACGGCTTCATTGCCCATGGCGCGGTGCGGGCCGACGACATTGAGGGCGCCGAGCTGGATCGAGCCGGCCGTATCGACGCCGTGCCGGCGATCCCATTTGCGGGCGAGACGGTCGGCGAGCATATGCCTGATGTTGCGCTGGACAAAGCCAAGGCTTGCGCCGAGCCCATGCCGGCGGATGAGCCTTAGCGGCTCCAGCAGGCCATGCTGTCGGAGATAGGACCATGCCCGGCCAAGACGGCCGAAGGAACGATCTTCGAGGCCATCCCGATCCAGGCGCGGCATTTCGATATTCGTCATGCCACGGGCTCCATCCCAGTCGATGAACATCTCGGTGGGGTATGTGCGCTCTCGTCGTTTAAGATTCCCTGACCAGCGACGTTACGAATGTCTGGATCGCGGCCCATCGGTACCGGAAATGGCAGGCGCCAAACACTTCAGGGGTCAGCTGTTCGCGGCCGGCGCCTTTGCCTGCGGCTGCTTTTTACGCCGCCAGTTGCTGATCTCCCACCTTTTGTGGAACCACATCCACTGGCCGGGATCCTCGCGCACCCAGCGCTCGACCACGTCGTTCAGCATCTGGGTGGTGGCGTGGACGTCGACGCTGCCGTCGGCGGTGCGCGGCAGGACCAGTCTGTCCTCGATCTCGAGGCGGAAGCGGTTGCCTGGCAATCTGATGCAACGCGCAGGATAGACGTCGCAGTCATAGTGACGGGCAAGCGTGCCGAGCACACGGTTGCTCTGGCAGGGGCGGCCGAAGAAGGTCGTGTCCAGGCCATTGGAGAATTTCTGGTCGACAAGGACGCCGATATTGCCGCCGTTTTCCAGCACCCCGGCCAATGCGAAGGAAGCGCCGGCCATCGACGGCAGCAGCGCCCCCATGGTCGAGCGCCGCGTCGAGAGGATGTAGTCGGCAAGGTAGGGGTTGTTGGGCGGGCGAAACAGCGCCGTGATATTCATGCCGAAGGTCGCCGCCGCCACCGGCAGCAGCTCGAAATTGCCGAGATGGCCGGTGAAGACGATGTGCGGCTGCTTCTCCGCGGCGATCTCGACGAAATGCTCTATTCCCTTGACCTCGACGCGGCCGGGCGTGCTGGCGGCCGGGTCATAGTCGAACAGGGCGTCGAGGAAGATGTATTCGGCGGCAAGGCGGGCCATGTTGCCCCACATGTCGGAGGCAATAGCCTGGATTTCGTCCTCGCTCTTTTCCGGATAGGCCTTGCGCAGATTGTCGATGGCGACCCGGTGGCGTCCGACCCTGGGACCAATGAAGCGCGCGACGCGGTCGGCGAAATTCAGCGCGCTGTCGACCGGCAGCAGGCGCAGCACCGAAATGATGATCATCGCCGCACGTGCGACCAGCCAGTAGTTCAGCTGGCGCAGCTGCCTGCCATAGCGAAACCTGAGATCGCGGCGAAACTTCTTGAGCACCGAAGTCAAGGCCTCAGGCGACGCGCAGGATGATCTTGCCGAAGACGTCGCGGCCTTCCATGCGCTTCAGCGCTGCGTCGATATCGTCGAAGCCGACTTCGGTGTCGATGACCGGCGCGACCTGTCCCGCCGCCATTTTCTGCATGGCGTTGGCCATGTTCTCCATGCGGCAGCCGAAGGAGCCGAGCAGCTTCAATTGCTGCTGGAAGAGCTGCATCAGGTTGATCTGCGTCGAAACGCCCGAGGTCGAGCCGCAGGTCACCAGGCGGCCGCCGCGCTTCAGGCACAGCATCGAGCCGGCAAAGGTGTCGGCGCCGACATGTTCGAAGACGACATCGACGCCCTTCTTCTTGGTCAGCTTGCGCACGACGCCTTCGAAGCGGTCTTCGCGGTAGTTGATGACCTGGTCGGCGCCGAGCGCCTTGGCCTTGTCGATCTTGTCGTTGGAGCCGACCGTGGTGATGATGGTGCAGCCCATCCGCTTCGCCAGCTGGATCGCCGCCGAACCGATGCCGGAGCCGCCGGCATGGACGAGGATGGTTTCGCCGGGCTGCAATCTCGCATTGTCGAACAGCATGTGCTCGACCGTGCCGAAGGTGACGGGGGCTACCGCGGCGCCGATATCGCTCACGCCGGGCGGGGCGGGGACCAGCAGGCGCGCCGGCAGGTTGATCTTCTCCTGGGCAAAACCGTCGAGATGGAAGCCGTGGACGCCGGAAACATGTTCACAGAGATTGTCGCGGCCTTCGCGACAGGCGCGGCAAAGGCCGCAAGTGCGCGCGCCGTAGATCGACACCAATTGCCCGGGCAGCAGGCTGGACACGCCGGGACCGACCGCCTCGACCTCGCCGGAGGCCTCGGCGCCGACAACCAACGGCAGCTTGCGCTTGGCGAAGGCCATGCCGCGCCAGCCCCAGACGTCGATATGGTTCAGCGCCACTGCCTTGATGCGCAGCGTGACTTCGCCGAGTGCGGGTGGCGGGGGAGGCGGCAGGTCCACCGTCTCAAGACGGCGATCCTCGATAAGTTGCAATGCGCGCATTGGGCCTGTCGGTTCAGTGGGGCTGAAAAAGGTCGCTTAGACCGGTTCCCGCGCCATGACAAGGCAAGTGTTCTGGCCGCCGAAGCCGAAGGAGTTCGACAGAACGCTGCGAACCTCGGCGTTGCGCTTCTTGTTCGGCACCACGTCGAGCACGATCGCCGGGTCGGGATTGTCGTAGTTGATGGTCGGCGGAATGACGCTTTCGCGCATCGTCATCAGAGAGAACGCCGCCTCGACGGCGCCCGCCGCAGACAGTGTGTGGCCGATCATCGACTTGTTCGACGAGACCGGCATCGAGCCGATGCGCTCGCCGAACACTGTCGACAGCGACAAATGCTCCATCTTGTCGTTTTCCGGCGTCGAGGTGCCATGGGCGTTGACGTAGTCGATCTCGTCCTTGCTGAGGCCCGCATCCGCAAGGGCGGCGCGAACCGCCGCGATTGCCGGCGAACCGTCAGGCTTGGAGCGGGTGCGGTGGAAATCGTCGGCCTTTTCGCCGCAGCCGCGCAGGATGCCGAGCACGGTCGCGCCACGGGCCAGGGCTGCTTCCAGCGATTCCAGCACCAGCGCGCCGGAGCCCTCGGCCAGCACGAAGCCGTCGCGGTCCTTGGAGAACGGCTTGGAAGCCTTTTCGGGAATGTCGTTGTGGGTCGACAGCGCCGACAGCAGCGAGAAGCGGATCAGTGCCTCGGCGGTCGCCGAGCCGTCGGCGCCGATCGACAGCGCCCGGTCGCATTCGCCGCGGCGGATCGCCTCGACGCCGAGCTGGATGGCTGTGGCGCCCGAGGCGCAGGCGGTCGACAGCGTGATCGGCAGGCCGCGCGTGCCGAACCGATCGGCGAGCCGGTCAGCGATCGAGCCGAACTGGGTGGTCTCGAAGATGTCGAGTTCCTTCAGTCCGCGCGCTACCCGCAGCAGCCTTTCGGCGCCGGCGTCCTGTTTGTCGGAATTGTAGAGCGAGAAGCGTTCGTGCCAGTCGAGCTCGACCGGCGGCGAGGCAAGGAAGAGAGGCCCACCGAAATCGCTGGAATCAAGGCCGGATTCGGCCACGGCTTCATGCGCGGCGGTTTCGGCCAGCTCGTAGGTGAGGGGGCTGGCGCCCTTCGAGCTTGAGTCCAGAAAGTCGACCATGCCGGAAATGCGGGTGTTGAGGTGGTCGACCGGAAAGCGGGTGATCGGGTGGATGCCCGACTTGCCCGAAGTCAGCGCCGCCCAATTGTCAGCCTTGCCGACGCCAAGCGAAGTCACCACGCCGATACCGGTGACGGCGACGATCGGCCTGCCCATGTGATCTCTGAAATTGGTCATCGGAGCCCTCGAGCGGTTTATCTCTGCAGCATGGCAGCATGGCGAGTGCCCGCCTTACGCTGATTTGACCAGCGCCATGCCTTCGAATTGGTGATAGCCGATCGCAGTTGCAAGGACGCTTGCGGGGATGCCTTCGAACGGCTTCTCGGCCGCGGCATCAAAGACGGGGTAGGCGGCCTTACGGTCAACGGCGAGTGCCGCCAGCGCCACGGCGAACGGAAACTGCGCTTCCTTCATGTGCCCGGTCAGCGTCGAGAAGCCGCGCGCGGCGATTGTCTCGACGGCATCGAGCGCTGTTTTCTCGGCAGTGGTTGCGGCATGCGCGCCGGACGCGCCTGACATGGCGAGCAGTCTGCCGTTCGGCAGCGCCGCCTGGCTGAGCAGTTCGGCGATTTCGGCGTCGAGTTCTCCGCGCGACCGCCTGGCCCGGCCGGAGACGACCGGTCCGAGCTCGGCATAGATCTTGCGCCCACGGCTCATTGCGTGGTCGCGCTGTTCCAGCACCAGGAAGGCGCCGCCGGAGCCGGAGACCACGCCGCCACCCTCGGCACCCTGCCTTTGCCAGACAGGCTTCCAGGGGCCGCGATGCAGATAGCCGGCAAGCTCGTAGCCGAGCAGCATATCGGAATGTTCGGTCTGGAAGGCGCCGCCGACCAGCACGTGCGTCGACTGGCCCGAGCGGATCCGCGCCGCGGCCGTCTCGACGGCGGAAACGCCGGCCCCTTCCTCGCCCATGAAGGTGCGCGAGGAGCCCGTCACCTTGTGGACGATGGAGATGTTGCCGGCGAGAAGGTTGGAAAGCTGCGCCAGGAACAAGGTCGGCCGCAGTTCCGTGGTCAGCTTCTCGTTGAGCAGTACGTCGCGGTCGTTGCGGCTTTCCGAAGCGGCGAGGATGGCGGCGTCGACCGCCTCGTCGCGCTCGCCGCCGCCGGCGGCCACCACCATGTCCATGGTCGTGCAAAGCTCGTCATTGCCCTTGATGCCGGCATCATCGAGCGCCAGGCCGGCAGCATAGGTGCCGAGGCGTTGCCATGTCTCCATCTGTCGCTGGTCGCCGCGCTTGGCGATCTGCAGGTTCCAGTCGATCTCCGGCAGCGGATGAACAGTATAGGGCGCGAAGCGCGCGGTTTCGAGCACCGGCTGCAGGCCCGGTTGCGCGAGCTTCTGCCAGTGGGCGTCAGGGCCTTCTCCCAGCGAGGAGACAAGGCCGATACCAGTGATGACGACGTCGCGGGGGCTACTCATGGGCGGCTTTGTGGGTCAGGCGGCAAAGCGCGTCAAGGTCGCGCGCTCAACTGAAGTCAGGCGGTCTTGGCGGCGACGAGCGCGTCGATCTTGGCGCACAGGTTCTTCATGACGAAGTAGTCGTCGGTCGAAGCCTTGCCGTCATTGACTTCCTGGGTCCACTTTTCCAGCGGCACCTTGATGCCGAATTCCTTGTCGATGGCAAAGACGATGTCGAGGAAATCGAGGCTGTCGATGCCGAGATCGTCGATCGTGTGGCTCTCGGGCGTGATGGTGTCGATATCGATCTCGCTGGTGTCGGCAATGATCTTGGCGACTTTGTCGAACGTGGTGGACAAGGGCTTTTCCTTCTTTGCGGGCGGAATCTGTCCGCATCCTGTTTGGGCGCTGTCTAATCGGTTTTTCCCGGCAGGAAAAGGCCTGATAGTCCGGGCGCAGATGGGAAGCGTGCCCAAGAAACGCAAGAAGGGCCGCCGGTCAACCCGGCGGCCCTTCCCATTACGTTAGGTTAGTCGTTGTCACGGAGCTTGACCAGGTCGTTCAGCAGCCCGCCCGTTCCGTTGTGGACGGTCAGCCGCTCGACCTTGCCGGCGATGGTTTCCAGAGCCTCGAGCTCCTTCAGCCGCAGCATCACCGGGTTCTCCGCCATCACCCTGGCCGTGTTGAGCAGGGAACGCGTGGCGTTCGTCTCCTCGCGGCGGCGGATGACGTTGGCCTCGGCCTGCTTTTCGGCCGAAACCACCTGGTTGAGGATCTCGCGCATCTCGCCCGGCAGGATCACATCCTTGAGGGCGATATCGCTGACCTCGACGCCGATCTCGGCCATGTCGGCACGGACCTTGGCCGCGGCTTCCTCGTCGACCGTCACCTTCTTTTCAAGGATCTGGTCGAGCGTCAGCGCGCCCAGCGTCTTGCGGAAGGCGTATTGCAGGGCGCGATAAAGGGCCTCGGAGAAGTCCTTCACTGCGCTCACCGCCTTGACCGGGTCGACGACCCGGTATTCGGCGGCGATGTTGACGCGGATCGTCACGCGATCCTTGGTCAGCACTTCCTGCCCGGCGACGTCGAGCGACTGGCGCTTGAGGTCGACGACCTTCACCTGCACCAGGCGTCCGACATTCCAGAAACCGTGCACGCCCGCGGCAAGCGTCCGGACCAGGACACCGTCGACGAACAGCAGGCCGGCCTGGCCGTCGATGACCGGATGGACGGACATCAACTCCGCCTTCCGGGCCTGGCCGAGCCGGCGCATGACCGCCGGATCGATGGCCAGATCGGCCGAAGTGTCGACCGTCGTCACCGTCCACGGCCCGGCATCGGTCCACAGAACCAGCTTGCGGTCCGGCGCCAGAACGGCATGGAGGTTTCGGTCACGCTCGATGATGGCGACATCCGTGCGCCCGGTGCGAAGGACGGTGAAATGACGCGCGGCCACATCCGGGAGCTTGTCGAACAACGCCTTCTCGTATGCCGAAACGAATTCCGGGTTCTTCAGATCGTGCCGTGACACTTCCAGGCTCCCGCGCCGGTTGGCGAGCCAGTGCTCGCCCGGCATCAGGACGGCCTTGATCTCGCCCTTGTAGAGGGTGAGGGCACGTTCGTTTTCCCTTACGAGGACGCGCTCGCGTCCAAGAACCTTTTCGAGAACAGTCATTGTCTTACTCCTGTCGGGCATGGCCCCATGCGAGGCGTCAACTCATGCGTCGATCTTCCCTTCGTTTCTCGTTTCACATCATCTTCCGGGCACGAATGATCCGGAGACCGGTGGCATCGATCCGTGGCGGGCCTTCGGGAGCGGATCGCGGGGCAGCGAAGCGGGCGCCGGAGGTCGAAGCCTCCCTTGCCGGCGACACTGCGCCTTGATCGTCACCGCGGACCTGGCCGCGAACCGATGGCGTCGGACCTTTCGATACGGCCCTGGCCCGCAGGCTTCGGCCGTTCGTCAGGTCTTCAGCATTCCGGTCCCCGGACCGTTTTTGGATAACACCACCCAAAGGTGTCGGCTTATCAGGCCGTTGGAGAAGGAATCGAACCTTCGACAGTCAGATTAACAATCTGATGCTCTAACCAAACTGAGCTATCCGTGGTGCAGACAGCAGGAATCGAACCTGCGACCTCCGGACCCAAATCCGGCGCTCTTCCGCTGAGCTACGTCCGCGATCCCAATCCCCAAAGCGGCACCGTATACAGCGCGGCAAAGCCGCCTGTACGGGCGGAGACGAAAGCTCCAACCGTTGTGCTCACTTCGGTTTTCGTGACCGGGTGCGCGCCTATAGCCCCTGCGACGGGTTGTCGCAAGCGGCATTGTCGCGGCGAATTTACGGCTTCTTTCGGCGGTGGTATTTCGGCAACACTGTCTGCCGCGCCCGGGATGGAACGCAGTGGCCTCAGAAGGTGACGCGGCCGAGCACGCGCAGACCGTCGCCCTGCGGCTCGACGACCACGGCCTCGCCCTCGCGCGGGGAAACACCGGTCAGCGCCACGATGTCTTCCAAATGGGTGACCATGACCAGATTGTCGGAGCCGGAATAGGCGCGGATTTCCTTAATGATGGCGGCGATCTGTGCTGCCTTCTGCCCGTCGTCGCCCTTCAGGAGATCGAGCGGGGCAAAAAGCTCCGGCTCGGCCTCGAAGGCGATACGCGCGGTGTCGAGACAGCGGCAGTAACGGCTGGACAGCACGCGTTCGATCGGCGCGGCGCGAGCGGCAAACAAGGCGCCGATCTTGCTTGCCTGCTGCTTGCCGCGCGCCGACAGATTGATCTGGGTGGCACAGCTGTCGATGTCGAAATTGGCCGGATCGGTGGTGCCGGTGACCATGGCATGGCGCAGCAGCACCACATGGCCGCCATCGCGCAGCAACGCCCAGCCGGCATCCGTGGCATGGGCCGCGACGGGAACGACGAGCAGCAACAGGGCCAGGGCAAATCGGATCATCGCAGTCCTTCCAGGGGCCCGACATCGGGTTCCGGCCATTCGCATATAGGGATCGGAACGCCGGCACAAAGACAAGCGGGCGTCGCAGATGTCCCAGCCTCACTTTTTGGCGATTTGCTTTTTCACCAGATCGATCTTCTGGTCGGTAAGCGGGATGGGAATGGTGTAGCCGGCTTCGGTAAAGCCCTGCTTGGCATTCTCGAAGAACGCGATAGCCCTGACATACTCGGCCTTGCCGCCACCATAGCTGGCGCGGTTCCAGTGGATGTCGCCGAGATTGTTCTGCTCAAAGGCCCACTGCATGGGCTGGCTTTCCCTGGTGAAGACCGTCAGCGTCGCCGTGAAGGCCGCCTCGGCCTCGTCGAGATATTTTCCGGTCCGTTCGATATTGCCGAGATTGAGCAGGCTCATGCCGATGCCGTTCTGGGCGTTGGCCCAGTCGACCGGTGCCGTCTCGATGGTCAGCACTTCGAGTGCCGCCCGCCGGGCGGCGATCGAATCCCGCAGGGTTTTGGGATCGGCCTTGCTCATGCTCAGCCAGTGCAGCGTCGAGCCGAGGCCGGCCTGGGCGAGCGCCCATTGCCGCGGGTTGGTCTCGCGCTTGTACTCGCGCAACGCATTGCTGTAGGCGTCGACAGCCTCGCTGTAGTGCTCGGGCTTGTCCGTCACGCCGCCAAGCAGCTGCAGCGTGTTGCCGAGATTGTAGTGGCTCATGGCCCAATCCTGCGGGAATTTCCGCCTGACATAGACCTGCCGGGCTGCCTGGAACGCTGCCACCGACTGTTCGAGCCTGGCCGCGTCGCGGGTCCGCTGGCCAAGCGTCTGGTAGATCGAGCCGAGATTGTTCTGGGCGGACGCCCAGTCCATCGGGAAGCGCTGCCGGGTAAACACCGTCAGCGCATCGTCATAGGCCGCGGCTGCCTCTTCAAGCGTGTCCGTGCCCATGTCGAAGCGGGCAACACCGCTCAGCGCGTTGCCGAGGTTGAGCCGGCTGGTCGCCCACGAGACCGGGAAGGTCTCGCGGGTTCGCACCTTCAGCGCGGCGCGGAAGGCATCGGCCGCTTCGTTGATCTTGGCCTTGTCGTTGAGCTGGATGCCGAGCGTCACCAGCGTGTTGCCGAGATTGTTCTCGACCATCGCCCATTCCACGGGGGCTTTCTCGCGCGTGTATTCCTCGAGCGCCAGCCGGTAGGCGGCTTCCGCGTCCTTCAGGTGCTCGCCGGCTGGTTCGCGTTCGGAAAGCGCATAGAGCGCCAGGCCGAGATTGTTCTGCGAAGCTGCCCAGTCGACCGGCAGCTTGTCGCGCGGGCGCTTTTCCAACGTGGCGCGCATCGCGGCCACTGCCTCGTTTAGACGCTTCGGATCGCTCTCGCGCTCGCCGATCTTCAAGAGGACATTGGCAAGGTTATTCTGCGCGGCCGCCCAGTTGCGATCGTCCTTCTCGCGCTCGAAGACGACGAGCGAAGCGCGGAAGATCTGCGCGGCTTCTTCCAAATGTGCGGTCTCGGTCTCGCGCTCGCCGATGGTCTGCAGCACCACAGCCATGTTGTTGCGGGTGATGGCCCAATCCCTGTTCTGCTCGCCATTGGGAATGAAGTTCAGGATGACGCGATAGGCCTCGATCGCGTGCTGCAATGCATCGAGATCGCCGGTGGCGTAACCGTGGGCGTTGAGCGCCTCGGCTTCCTGGTTCTTGTAGTTCCAGCGCAGCTTGTCGTCCCATTTCTCGACCAGCGAGAAGGCCTTGGCATAGTCGTTGGCGGCGGATTTGTAGTCGAAGACCAGTGCGGCGGCGTCGGCGCGTTTGGCATAGATGGCGGCGTCGGCGATGCGTTTCTGCCTGACCAGTTCTTCGGCCTCGTCGACGGCACCGCTGTTCTGCTCGACCCTGCTGACGGCGTCGTCGAGGAATTTGCGCGCCGTCACCATGGCGCCCTGGCCAATGGCCTTGTCGGCGGAGGCGACCAGCCGCTTGATCTCGGGATCGTCGGTGCGCAGTGCAGCACGCTCGGACATCATCTTCTTCAGGCGCTCGGCTTGCGCGTCGAGCAGCTTCTGCAGGTCGGTCGGATCCTCGGGGATCTTGTCCGTGCCCAGCGCCCTCAGCACGCCATAGAGCGCGTCGAGCGGCACGCCCTCCTGCAGCGAGGCCAGTTCCACCTGCGCCCGCTTCGGGTCGGGCAGGTCGGAAATGGTCAAGAGCAACTGCCGCCTCTCGCCGGTGATCAGCCCGTCGTCGCCGGTCGGTTCCGGTGGCGCGACGCCGAAATACAGCAGGCGGCGCAGGCTTTCATTGACCCAGGGACGCTGCTTGGCCTTGGTGTCGAGATAGACTTCCTCCGTCACCATGCGCATGACGGAGCCGAACTCCGTGCCTTTCATCGCCGCGAGGTGGCGCAGCAGGGCGGCGGCATAGGGGCTGTTTTCGCCGGCCGCGCCGTCGAGCGCCGGTCGGCCCGGTTCGGCGGCGAAGCCGACCACCGTGCCCAGGCTCGCATCTCGCGCCGACGCGTTGGCGAGCGCCTTGGCGCCGCGCACCGGTTCCAGCCCGCCGGCGCCGATCGGCTCGGCGGAAGCGGTCGGCGCCCGGCGCACCACGGCGTCCGCCGGAAACGGATTGGTGCGGCAGGCGTCGAGCAGCATGATCGTCACCGGCACGGTCTTCTTCAACTCGTCCATGACGGCGGAAATCGGCACCAGCGCGTTATCGGCATCCTTCAGCGACGAAATGTCGGCATCGACCGGAACCAGATAATTCTCGCCGCCGGCTTCGATGCCGTGGCCGGAGTAATAGATGAAGGCGACATCGGCGCCTTCCGCGTCCTCGACGAAGCGTTCGAGGTCGCGCTTCAGCTTGGCGGCATCGCGATCGGTGACGTTGCGGGCGTCGAAGCCGAGATCGGTCAGCATCTTGGCCATGTCGCGGGCGTCATTGGCCGGGTTGGGCAGGGCGGCGATGTGCTGGTAATTCGACTGGCCGATGATCAGCGCCACCCCCTTGAGGCTTTTCGCCTCGGCAAATGCAAGCGCCGTCGCGGCAAGACAAAACAGGGCGGCGACGAAAGCCGTCAGCCACATCCGTGCAAGAAGATTGCGTCCTGAGGTTTCGACAAAGGTCATTTGCCGTTCGTGTCCGCCCTGATGCTCCAAACCCTCTATAAGGTTGCCAGCATACCATGATCAAATTCGGGCGCGATTGCGCCGCGCGCATGGCTCGCCTATCCCTGAAAAATGTCTCCGCTTACAGAAACCGTGCTTTTCGTCTTCAGCCTCGTGGCGCTCGGCTATTTCGCCGGGTTGACCGGCTATCTCAGACCGGCGAGCGGCGAGGGGATATCGGATTTCGCGGTCTCGGTGGCGATGCCGCTGCTTCTGTTCCAGACGATGGTGAAGGCCGATTTCCACGGCGTTGCGCCGTGGCCGTTGTGGGGAGCCTATTTCGCGGCGGCAGCGATCACCTGGGCCGCCGGCCATCTCGTCACCACGCGGATCTTCGGGCGCGACGCGCGCGCCGGCGTCGTTGGAGGCGTATCGTCGGCCTATTCCAATGTCGTGCTGCTCGGCGCTCCCTTCATCCTCGGCATCTTCGGCCCGAGCGGCTTCGAGGTGCTGTCGCTGCTGGTCTCCGTGCATCTGCCGGTCATGATGATGGCCTCGATCGTGCTGTTCGAGATGTTCGGCCGAGGCGGTGACGAACATGTGCATCCGCTGCGGGTGCTGCGAAGCTTCCTGCGGCGGCTGTTCATCAATCCGCTGATCATCGGCATCCTGCTTGGCCTGGCATGGCGGCTGAGCGGCGTGCCGCTGCCCAGGCTCGTCATGCGGCTGGTCGATGCGCTGGCGAACACGGCAGGGCCGGTGGCGCTGTTTGCCATGGGGCTCAGCCTGCGCCGCTTCGGCATCTCCGGCAATGTCCGGCCGGCACTGGCGCTTTCGGCGCTGAAACTGTTCCTGATGCCGGCGCTGGTCCTTGCCTTCGTCTGGCTGCTCAGCCTGCCGCCGATGACCGCCAAGGTGGCGGTCGTGGTGGCGGCGCTGCCGTCCGGCATCAACTCCTACCTGATCGCCGTGCAGTTCAACACCGGCCAGGCGCTTGCATCGAACCA
The DNA here is from genome assembly GCF_002294905.1 of Mesorhizobium sp. WSM4308. Classification (NCBI taxonomy): domain Bacteria; kingdom Pseudomonadati; phylum Pseudomonadota; class Alphaproteobacteria; order Hyphomicrobiales; family Phyllobacteriaceae; genus Mesorhizobium; species Mesorhizobium sp. WSM4308. The sequence continues at coordinate 228,207 of NZ_NSFW01000011.1, forward strand.
GATGACCATCGCCACCGCCTGCGCCGCCGTCACCACGGCTTTCTGGCTGACGATTGTCCTGCATGTCTTTGGCTAGGCGATGCGCAAATCCAGGCGAGGCGGTAAAGCTTGCCCTCGTCCCGGGCTGGCCCAACCCCTATATGCCATCTTGCGATTGCTTGCGGGCCTTGCCCTAGGTAAAGAGCAGTGGCTCCGGCGTGCCGGCTTCAAATCATGGCGCACGCTCACCGAAGATTTCACAGACCGGCCCGTCAGTGCGCCGAACGGAGGATAGACCATGCTTCAGAAAACCAGCCATTTCATGCGGCAGGCCAATCTCATCAATGGCGAATGGGTGCAGGCCGATAGTGGCCAGACGGTCGACGTCAACAACCCCGCCACCGGCCTCAAGATCGGCACCGTGCCGAAATCGGGCAAGGCCGAGACCCGCCGCGCCATCGAGGCCGCGGACGCCGCCTTCAAGACCTGGCGCAAGACGACCGCGCTCGAGCGTTCGAAGCTCTTGCGCAGGCTGCATGACGCGATGATGGACAATCAGGACGTGCTGGCCGAGCTCTTGACCATCGAGCAGGGCAAGTCACTGTTCGAATCGAAGGGCGAGATCGGTTCGGCCGCGGCCTACATTCTGTGGTTCGCCGAGGAAGGCCGCCGCACCTATGGCGACGTCGTGCCCTCACCATGGGCCGATCGTCGCATCCTGGTGACCAAGGAACCGGTCGGCGTCATCGCCGCCATCACGCCGTGGAATTTCCCGTCCTCGATGCTGGCCCGCAAGCTCGGTCCCGCGCTCGCTGCCGGCTGCACCGCCGTCGTCAAGCCGGCCTCGCAGACGCCTTATTCGGGTCTTGCCTGGGGCGCGCTTGCCGAGGAAGTCGGCTTCCCCAAGGGCGTCGTCAACATCCTGACCGGTTCGGCCAGCGAGATCGGCGACGAGATCTGCGCCAATCCGCTGGTGTCGAAGATCACTTTCACCGGATCGACCGAAGTCGGCAAGCTCCTCATCCAGAAGTCGTCGGTTACCGTGAAGAAGGTGTCGATGGAGCTTGGCGGCAACGCGCCGTTCATCGTCTTCGACGACGCCGATATCGACCGTGCCGTCGCCGGCGCGATCACCGCCAAATACCGCAATTCCGGCCAGACCTGCGTCTGCACCAACCGCTTCCTCGTCCAGGCCGGCGTCTATGACAAGTTCGTCGAGAAGCTGGCCGCCGCCAGCAACGGGCTGAAGGTCGGTTCCGGCCTCGAGGAAGGCGTGCAGCAGGGGCCGCTGATCGACGAGAAGGCGGTCGAGAAGGTCGAGGAACTGATCGCAGACGCGACCTCGAAGGGCGGCAAGATTGTCGCCGGCGGCAAGCGTCATGCGCTCGGCGGTTCGTTCTTCCAGCCGACGGTGATCGCCAACGCGACGCCCAAGATGCGCTTCATGAAGGAAGAGATTTTTGGGCCGGTCGCTCCGGTGTTCAAGTTCGAGACCGAAGCGGAAGCAATAGCGCTCGCCAACGACACCGAATTCGGCCTTGCCTGCTATTTCTACACCGGCGATCTCGGCCGCGCCTTTCGCGTCATGGAGGGGCTGAAATACGGCATGGTCGGCGTCAATGAAGGCCTGATCACCACGCCGGAGGCGCCGTTCGGCGGCGTTAAGGAATCGGGCCTCGGCAAGGAAGGCGGACATCAGGGTATCGAGGATTACCTCGATACCAAATATGTCTGTATCGGCGGCCTCGGCCTCTGATACCTTGTCCCTGAAGTCGGCGGGCCTGGCCCGCCGCCTTGGGTCGAGAAAACCAGCCGAAATCCTTTGGATCAACTGACGTTTGCGGGCATGGCAATGAAGGACGGCGAGGTTTTCGGCACGACGCAGGCGGGTGAGCCGGTACGCCGCTTCACCATCAGGGGCGGCGGCCTCACCGCCAACGTCATCGGGCTCGGGGCCATCATCCAGGATTTGCGCCTGACAGGCCATGATGCGCCGCTGGTGCTCGGCTACGACACGCTGGAAGCCTATGAGGCCGACAACGCCTTCTTCGGTGCGGTGGTCGGCCGCTATGCCAACCGCATCCGCGACGGCCGCTTCACCATCGGTGGCAACCGCTACCAGACCGAGCAAAACTTCCTCGGCAAGCATACGCTGCATGGCGGCTCACAGGGCTATGCGCATCGGCCGTGGGCGGTTTCGCTGCACGGCAGGGACTTCGTCACGCTGACGCTGCACGATCCCGACGGCGCGATGGGTTTTCCCGGTGCGCTCGACGTCACCTGCACCTACCGGCTGAAGATCCCCGGCACGCTCAGCGTCGAGCTGACGGCGACCTGCGAGGAGCCGACGCTGTGCAATCTCACCCAGCATTCCTATTTCAACCTGGATGATGGCGGCGCCGGTGACATTCTCGACCACAGGATGATGCTGAACGCCGGCGCCTATCTGCCTGTCGACGGCGACATGATCCCGACCGGCGTGGTCAAGCCGGTCGACGGCACGCCCTTCGATTTCCGCCAGGCGCGGCCGCTGCGCATGGAGACCGAGGGCGAGCAGCTCCCCTACGACCAGAATTTCTGCCTTGCCTCGGCACGCGGGCCGTTGCGGCAAGCGGCATGGACGCAAGGGGCGAGCTCCGGCGTCGAGATGGAGGTCTGGACCACCGAGCCAGGCGTTCAGCTCTACACCGGCCAGTATGTGACGCCGCGCAAGGGGCTGGAAGGCCGCGACTACAAGGCTTTTTCCGCCTTCTGCCTGGAGCCGCAAATCTGGCCGGATGCGCCGAACCGGCCGTATTTCCCGCAGGCAACGCTGTGGCCAGGTGCGATTTATCACCACGTGACGGAATACCGTTTCCGCCTTCCATAGGTCTCCGGGCGGCTAGTTTTCGAACGCTGCCCGCAGCGTCTCGAATGGCGCCAGGGCGCCGCGGACCTGGACCACGGCGGCGGCGACGCGATGCGCCCGGCTTGCCGCTTCGCGCGGGCCATGGCCGGCAAGTCGCGCCGCGAGGAAGCCGCCATTGAAGGAATCGCCGGCGCCGGTGGTGTCGACGGCGGCCGCGACATGGATCGCCGGCACCTCGTGCAATGTTCCGCCCTCGGCGATCAGCGCCGGCCGTTCGCCGTTCTTGACCACGACCTCGCCGACCCATTGCCTGAGCCGCTCGGCGGTCGCCAGCGGCGTTGCATCCTCAAACAGCATCTGTTCATCGGGGAAGGTCGGCAGGGCGATGTCGGTGACGCCGAGTGCCTCGACGATCGCTGCCTGCGCGCTTTTGCGGTTGCGCCAAAGCCGTGGCCGATAATTAGGATCGAAGGCGATCAGCGAGCCAGCGGCGCGTGCCTTAGCCACGGCTTCCAGCAGTGTCTTGCGTGCGGCATCGTCCAGAATTGCCAAAGTGATTCCGGAAAAGTACACAAGCGCCTGATTTTCAATATTTTTCGACAGTGCGGCGGGATCCGAGGCAAGCTGCCGGGCGGCGGCGTCGCCGCGCCAGTAGGTGAAGGAGCGCTCGGCACCTGTCAGGGTGATCGCATAGAGGCCGGGCCGCGCGCCCGGTATTATCGGACTGGAACCGATGCCGATGCCGTTTTCGGCGAAGAAGCCGATCTGGCCTTGCGAAAAGGGGTCGTCGCCGAAGGCCGAGACATAGGTCGCCGGCCGGTCCTTGCTCAACGCGTGCAGCGCCCATAGCGTGTTGAACGTGTCGCCGGCAAAACCCATGCGCCAGTTCGGCCCGGTCTGGCCCGACAGTTCGAGCATGCATTCGCCGATCGAGGCGACGCCGTTTCCCGCCATCTGCAATCCTCCATTGATTTCGGTGCTGTAGCTTTTTGCCGGCGGCAGCGCCATGCTTGGCAAGCAGGCTTTTTTGCGCCACAGCGTTTTCCCACAGGCTGGCGGGACGCGATCCACCCGGCCGAGCGTTATCCGCAGAAGAGGAACCGGTTTGGCATCGATATGGCGTTATCTTTTGGCGGGTCTTGGTCTGGCTGCTCTGCTGGTCGGCGTGCTCGCGGTCGTCTATCTAACGGCGCCGCAAAGCGCGCACTTTGCTGGCCCGGATCTCTCGCGGACGAAGAAAACCGACAACGGGCTTTACATGGCGAGCTTCGTACCGGAACGGGGCGTGGTGCGGCAGGGCGAACTGGAATCCTGGCTGCTGACGCTGAAAACAAAGACCGGGGCTTCGGTGGAGCGAGCTGCGATCGCCATCTCCGGCGGCATGCCGCAACACAATCACGGCCTGCCGACCAGCCCGCAGGTGACCGACTATCTCGGCGATGGCCGTTACCGCATCGAGGGGCTGAAATTCACCATGAGTGGCTGGTGGCAAGTTCGGTTCGCCATCTCGTCCGGCGCCGGCTCAGATACGGTGCTGTTCAACGTGGTGCTGTGAGCGATCGATGAAGCGCCTTTTCTGCTTTCTGGCGCTGATGGTCGCCGTCATCCTCGTGGGCTGCGGCAAGCCGGATTTTTCCGACGCCGAGAGGAAAACCATCGCCTCGCTGGCCCTGAACACGCTGCCGTCGCTGAAACCCGACACCACCAATCGCTTCGCCGACGTGCCGGCCGCCGCGGCCCTTGGCTCGACGCTGTTCTTCGATCTGGGCATGAGCCGCGATGGCACGGTGTCATGCTCGACCTGCCACAAGATCGACCGCCAGTTCCAGGACGACCTGCCGCAAGCCCTGGGCGTCGGCCGCACCAACCGGCGCACCATGCCGCTGGCCGGCGTGGCGCGCGATCCCTGGTTCTTCTGGGACGGCCGCCGCGACAGCCTGTGGGCGCAAGCGCTGACGCCGCTGGAAAATCCGCTGGAGCAAGCAGGAAACCGTACTGCCTACGCGCACTACATCGAGGCACGCTTCGGCGAGCGCTATGAGCGCATTTTCGGGCCGTTGCCCGATTTTGCCGGCATTCCGTTGAATGCGAGCCCGCTTGGCAACGATGCCGAAAGGGCTGCCTGGAACGCGATGAGCGATGCGCAGCGCGACGCCATCAACCGCGTCTTTGCCAATATCGGCAAGGCGATCGCGGCCTTCGAACGCTCGATCGAGCCGGCGCAGACGCGCTTCGACCGGTTTGCCCTGGACCTTGCCACCGGCGCCGAACCTAAGGGCGATGCCGTCTTTACGCGGGAAGAAATCCTTGGGCTGAAACTGTTCATCGGCAAGGCCAATTGCGTGACCTGCCACAATGGCCCGCGCTTCAGCGACAACGGTTTTCACAACACCGGCGTACCGCCCGTCGCGGACCTGCCGCCGGATCGCGGCCGGGTCGACGCGGTTGCACAGGTCGAGGCCGATCCGTTCAACTGTTTCGGCGCGTATCGTGACGGCGACGTCAGCGCCTGCGGCGAGCTGCGCTTCATGGTCAAGGATGCGCCGGAACTGGTGCGCGCCTACAAGACGCCGTCGCTGCGCGGCGCGGCCACGCGGCCGCCCTATATGCATGCCGGGCAGTTTTCGTCGCTCGACGAGGTGGTGGCGCATTACGCCAAGGCGGCGGCGAGCGTGAGGGGGACAACCGAGATCCATCCGCTGCAACTGTCGGACCGCGAACGCGCGGCGCTGGTGGCGTTTTTGAAGACGCTGTCGGAGTAAGCTGTTGTTTGACCATGATCTTGTCCGAAAACCGGCATCCATTTTTCGGGATCATGGTCAGCGATCCTTCACCGTCTCCATCGCCACGAAGGTCGAGGTCTGGGCGACGTGGGGGAGCGCCGAGATGCGTTCGCCCAATACGCGGCGGTAGGCGGCGATGTCCCGGGTGCGGACCTTCAGCAGGTAATCGAAGCTCGACGCCATCATGTGGCACTGCTCGATCTCCGGCACCGCCTGCACCGAGCGATTGAAAGCGTCGAGCGCGGCGGAACGGGTATCGGACAATTTCACCTGGACGAAGGCGACATGGCCTTCGCCCATGCGCTCACGGTCGATGATCGCCTGGTAGCCCCTGATGTAGCCGTCCTTCTCCAGCCGCTTGACCCGCGCCTGCACCGGTGTTTTGGAGAGACCGACCTTGGCCGCGAGTTCCGACATGGAAAGGCGGCCATTGCTGGCCAGCGCCGACAGGATGTTGCGGTCGATGCGGTCCAATTGGTCTTCTGTCATAAAAATTGCAGCCCAAACTCTGAGGAATTGACACGATGATAGATCGATCGGTCTGTCCTGTCGATTTCTTTGGACCGACTGGAATCCGCGCCTGTGCTAGCTTGCGCCATTCGGTCCGGTGACAACCGGCCCGCTCCCTGATGCTCGCTCCACGGGACCCGCCATGCCGCTCGACACCATCCGCCAGCAGATCCGTGCCAATTATCTTCCCGACGAAGACGAGGCCGTGAAGCGGCTGGCCGAGGCGACAGGGCTTTCGGCTGCGGATCGCGATGCGATCTCGGCGCGGGCGGCCGATCTGGTGCGGGCGGTGCGCGGCTCCTCCGATCCCCGGCTGATGGAAGTTTTCCTCTCCGCCTACGGCCTTTCCACCAAGGAGGGCGTGGCGCTGATGTGCCTGGCCGAGGCGCTGCTGCGGGTGCCCGACACCGAGACGATGGACGATCTGATCGCCGACAAGATCGCGCCGCATGACTGGTCGGCGCATTCCGGCGGTTCGAGCTCGATCTTCGTCAATGCCTCGACCTGGGCGCTGATGCTGACCGGCCGCGTGCTGGACGAGGTCGAGGGCGGCATCGAAGGCACGCTGCGCTCGATGGTGCGCAGGCTGGGCGAGCCGGTCATCCGCAAGGCGGTGGCCGCCGCCATGCGCGAGATGGGCGAACAGTTCGTGCTCGGCCGCACCATCGCGGAAGCCGTCAAGCGCGGCCGGCAGATGACCCAGAAGGGCTACCTCTATTCCTTCGACATGCTGGGCGAGGCGGCCCGCACCGAGGCCGACGCACTGCGCTACCACAAGGCCTATGCCGCCGCGATTTCCTCGCTCGATAGCGGTTCCAACGGACCTGACATCAGGCAGAATCACGGCATCTCGGTGAAGCTCTCGGCACTGCACCCACGCTACGAGGTGGCGCAGAAGGACGCGATGCTGCCTGTCATGGCCGAGCGGCTGCTGTCGCTGGCGCTTGCGGCCAGACATTCGCGCATGGGCCTCAACATCGACGCCGAGGAGGCCGACCGCCTCGATCTGTCGCTCGATGTCATCGAGCGCGTGCTGGCCGAGCCGGAACTCGCCGGCTGGAACGGCTTTGGCGTGGTGGTGCAAGCGTATGGGCCGCGCGCGGCCTTCGTCATCGACTGGCTCTATGCGCTGGCCAGGAAATACGACCGCACCATCATGGTGCGGCTGGTCAAGGGCGCCTATTGGGACACCGAGATCAAGCGGGCGCAGATGCTCGGACTGGCCGGCTATCCCGTCTTCACCCGCAAGGCCAATACCGACGTCTCCTACATGGCTTGCGCGAAGAAATTGCTTGGCATGACCGACCGCATCTATCCGCAATTCGCGACCCACAACGCCCACACCGTCGCCGCCATCCTGTCGATGGCCACGAACCGCGATTTCTTTGAGTTCCAGCGCCTGCATGGCATGGGCGAGGCCCTGCACGAGACCGTGCGCCAGGCCGAAGGCGCGCGCTGCCGCATCTATGCGCCGGTCGGCGCGCATTCGGACCTGCTGGCCTATCTGGTGCGTCGCCTGCTGGAAAACGGCGCTAACTCCTCCTTCGTGCACCAACTGACCGACGAGGATGTCGAGCCGGAAGACATCGCGCGCGATCCGCTCGAAACGGTCGAAAGCCAAGGCCCCGCCGCCAATCCGGCGATTGCCAGGCCGTCGCAGATTTTTGGCGCGGGCCGCCGCAATTCAAGGGGATTCGACATCACCGACACGGTGACGCTGGCGGCCATCGACAAAGCCAGGGCGGCGTTCGCCGGGCCGGACCGCTGGCACGCCAAGCCGATCACGCGGGCTGCCGGTTATGGCAAGCCACGCCCGGTCGTCAATCCGGCCAAGCCCGATGAAGTGGTCGGAACGGTTCACGAGGCCGCTGCCAAGCAGGTCACGATCGCCGTGCGCATCGCTGTGGAAGCGCAGCCGGCCTGGGCAAAGCGCCCCGTTGCCGAACGCGCCGCCATCCTCAACCGCGCCGCCGACCTCTATGAGGCCAATGCGGTCGAGTTCTTCGCGCTTGCCACCCGCGAGGCCGGCAAATCGCTGGCCGACGGCGTGGCGGAAGTGCGCGAGGCCGTCGATTTCCTGCGCTACTACGCCGCCGAGGCAGCCAATGCCGAGGCGGGCACGCAGGCGCGCGGCGCCATCGTCTGCATTTCGCCGTGGAATTTCCCGCTGGCGATCTTCACTGGCCAGATCGCGGCAGCACTTGTTACCGGCAATTCGGTCATCGCCAAGCCGGCCGAACAGACGCCACTGATCGCTTTCCGCGCCGTCGAGTTGCTGCGCGAGGCCGGTGTGCCGGAAGACATTATCCAGCTGTTGCCGGGCGACGGTCCATCGGTGGGCGCGCCGCTGACCGCTGACCCGCGCATTGCCGGCGTCTGCTTCACCGGGTCGACCGATGTCGCCAAGCTGATCGAAAAACAGCTGGCAGAGACCGCGGCTCCCGACGCCATGCTGATCGCAGAGACCGGCGGTTTGAACGCGATGATCGTCGATTCCACCGCGCTGCCCGAGCAGGCGGTGCGCGATATCCTGGCCTCGGCTTTCCAGAGTGCGGGTCAGCGCTGCTCGGCGCTGCGCGTGCTCTATGTCCAGAAGGACGTCGAGAAGAAGATGCTGGAGATGCTGAAAGGCGCCATGGAGGCGCTCAACATCGGTGATCCCTGGCGGATTTCGACCGATGTCGGGCCGGTCATCGACGATGAGGCGCAGGCGTCGATCCGCGACTATTGCGTCAAGAAGGGTCTAGAGGGCCGGCTGATCGCCAAGCTCGAGGCGCCGAAGGACGGGCGCTTCGTCGCGCCGCATGTCTTCCGGGTCAAGGGCATCGAGGAGATGGACCGTGAGGTGTTCGGGCCGGTGCTGCATGTCGCCAGCTTCGACGCCGATGAGATCGATGCTGTCATCGCCGCCATCAACCGCAAGGGCTACGGCCTGACCTTCGGCCTGCACACCCGCATCGAAGGTCGCGTCCAGCATTTTGTCGACGGTATCCATGCCGGCAACATCTACGTCAACCGCAACCAGATCGGCGCCGTCGTCGGTTCGCAACCCTTTGGCGGCGAGGGCTTGTCCGGCACCGGTCCAAAGGCCGGCGGGCCGCATTATCTGCGCCGCTTCCGCAAGGGGCCGGAAGCCGGTACGGCAGTTGGCGATGGCCACAAGGTGACGGCGACCGAACTGGCAGACAATCTACCCGATCCGACCCTTGGCGGCTGGTCGACGCGCCCGGACCGGATCGCCATCCTGAGGAAGCATCTGCGCGGCAAGGGCGCGGCCGCCATCGGCGCCGCCGCTGGCATCGATTTCGGCCAGGTCGACCTGCCCGGACCGACGGGCGAGGCCAACACGCTGTCGCTGTCGCCGCGCGGGCGGGTGCTGTGCCTGGGGCCGGATGCCGCGACGCTGCTGGCCCAGACGATCCAGGCGCTCGCCGCCGGCAATGCGGTGCTGGCCGTGGCGCCTGGGGCGCCGGCTGCATTGTCGGCGTTGACCGGCAAGGGCTTGCCGCTGGCGGCAATAGATGGCCGCCCCGATCCGGTCGAAGCGCGTTCGCTGCGCGTCGATGTCGTCGCTTTCTCAGGCACACCGGAGGCGGCGCGCATCGTGCGCAAGGTCATCGCTGACAGAACGGGTCCGATCGTCCCGCTGGTCAGCGAGGTGCTCAACCCGGCGGCCTATGCGCATGAGCGTGCGGTCTGCGTCGACACCACGGCCGCGGGCGGCAATGCCAGCCTGCTAGCTGCGGCCTAGTTCAGCCCATTCTCAGGCGCCTTCGACGACCGAAAAACCCTCGAATTGCGGATGGCCGAGATAGTGGACCTTCGTCGTGCCGACATTCCTGTGCGCGGCGCGAAAATTCTCCGACCTGGTCCAGGCGACGAAATCGTCCTGGCTCGCCCACACCGTGTGCGAGGCAAACAGCGTGTAGCCTTCGGTCTCGTTCACCGGACCGCGCAGCAGATGGAATTCCCGAAAACCCTTCATCTCGGCAAGGCTGGAATCGCGGTTCTTCCACACCGCTTCGAAATCGGCTTCCGAGCCGTTCTGCACCTTGAAGCGGTTCATGGCGATGTACATGGCGTTCCTTTCTGAATTGGTGGACTGCTGCGATTGAAGGATGCGGCGAGGCGTCGGCTCTCAGAACGGACCGATCGCGCCGGTGAATTCCAGACTGTTGCCAACCTTTGCCGGGATCGGAGGGAAAGGGGCCGCCTTGCGAACGAAACCAAGCACGATCTGGTCGAAAGTTGCCGAGCCCGAGCTTTCGACGACACGCAGCTCGTCGATGTTGCCCTGCCTGCCGATGACGAAGGTGACAACGGTGTTGGTGCGCGCCGTCGCTTGCAACGAAGGCGGCACTGCTCGATACACGCGGCCAAGTTTGCTGATGACGTCGCTTCGGTAGCTGGATTCAGCGTTGGAGCCTGCCTCGTTCCGCCTTTTGCCCTTGCTGGCGGCCTGCGCCAGCCGGTCCTGGCCGTCTGCCGTGCCACGCTTCTCGTCCGCTGCTTTTGAAGGAGCGATCGCCGGAGTGGGCCGAGTGCTGGGGATCGGCGGTTGGTCCGGAACGGCGACAGGCATCTCAGCGCTCTCGGCCTGGACGCTCGGCTGTGCCGGTGTTTCGGTCCTGGCAGCCACACTCTGGTTGTCAGGGCGCGGGGTCGCCGCCACCAGTATGTCCGGCGTGACTGCTGGCTGTTTGACAACTTCCGGCAAAGGTTTGGGAAGCGGCTTGGCTGGTTCCTGTGTGGGCTGAGAACCTCGCTCCACGGTTTGCTGCTCAGGCTGCAAGGGTTTTGTCGGCGGCACCGGTCTGACCGCCGGCTCCGGCTTGGTCGGCTGCGGTTTCGGCTCCAGCGTGACATTGATCGCCGCCGGATCCTTGTCCAGGGCGCTGCCAGCCACCTTGTCGCCTGTGTGATCGCTGCCTTCCGGTTGCTCCGCATTCGGGAAATCGAATGTGCCGGTGGGCGAGATCAGAAAGAATGCCGCGACAGCGGCGTGAAGCAGGCCGGAGACGACAATGGCAATGGGCCATCGGGCCACCGGCCGCGCGACTGCAAGCGGCTCTGCCGGCGCTATCGCCAGCTCGTTGCCAGCGTCGGGGAGGGGGCTGATTTCCTGCATCTCGCGGGCCGGAAATTGCAGCGGCCGGTGGGCAAAAGTCAAATCAAGATCGTTTGCCCGTGGCGTCACTGATCCATGGCCAGCCAGCGGCCAGGCCATGGTGTCTCGCCCGAATGCGGGATGCAGTCCCAAGGCCGTTCTCAGACGCCGAAAGCGATGCCGGTCTTGGTGTCCGTCTTCAGCTTGTGCATGCAGGCGGCCGGTTCGACGCCCGCGCCTGCGCATTCGGTCGCGCTGTTGATCAGCACGCGGCTGACCTTGGTGCAGTCGGTGCCGGCGAGATCAAAGCGGGTCACCTTGGTCTTGCCAGCCGGCAGATCCTTGAAATCGAGCACGGTCAGCCGGTCGACGATGCCGGCCTCATTGAACAACGCAATCTCGAACGCTGTCTTGGAGAGGTCGGCACCGAGATTGTTGTTGACCAGGAAGGTCAGCCGGCAGCCCTTGTCGGAAGGCCGCGCGGCATTGAGCTCCAGGGTCAGCGCGGGGGCCGGCGCGGACCCTTCAGCCCGCGCCGGAACCATCGCAAGCGACATCGCCAGCGTCGAGGTCAGCATACGAAGCGATGCCGTCAAGCCCATCATGCCATCAGCCTCCAAACCGCATGGTTGCCGCCAGTTTCAGCGTTATGCCCGGCTCATAGACCGCAACTGTCGTGCTGTCGTTCAATGAGTTGGCGTATTTGACGTCGAACAGATTGTCGGCGCGGAAATCGACCTTCAGATTGTCGGTCGCCTGATAGCTGGCGAAGGCATTGACCAGCGTATAGTCCTCGGCCACCGCATTGCCCTTCGGCTTGCCGTTGTATTGCACTTCGCCGCCGACGGTCAGCTTGTCCTCGAGGAAGCGCAGCCCGAGCTGGGCGGTGACCTGCGAGGAGGGGATGGTGGCGAGATCGGCTTCTACACCCTTGTAGGAAATGGTGTGGCCATTGGTGATCGAGGCCGAAAGCCCGGCATAGCCCCATCCGGCGTCGTAAACGCCTTCCAGTTCAAAGCCGTCGATCTTGGCCTTGGCGAAATTCTGATACTGGAAGCAGATCGGAATGCCAGGCCCGAACGGGCAGCCGCTGCCTGGAGCGAACGGCGACAGGGTCACGCCATCGATGTAATCGTCGATATTGTTGTGGAAGTAGGCCGCCTTGACGCGAAGCGCGTCGCCGGGTTCGAAGATGTCGTTCTGCTTGTAGTTGATGCCGAATTCCGTCGTCTTGCCGGTCTCGGGCCGCAGATTGGGATTGGGCAGGAACGGGAAGGTGACGCCGGCCGGATGGTTGCCGCTGATCAGCGTTTCCGTCAGCGACGGCGAGCGATAGCCTTCGGCGTAGGTACCGTAGAATTGCAGGCCGGCTAGTCCGGCGGTCTCGAACGGCGAGACGCCGACGGTGATGCGCGGCGACAGCCGGTCGCCCGATGTCTCGCGCGTGCTGTCCTTGAGGCTGTAATTGTCGTAGCGCAGCCCGGCGATGACCTCGAGCCAGTCCCAGGTGAGCTTGTCCTGGACATAGGCGCCGGACACGTTGCGCTTGCCCGAAGGCGTGTAGAAACTGTCGCCGCCGGCCGTACCGCCGGTCTTCACATTGTCGCCGACCCAGTCGCCGCCATAGGTCAATTCGTGGGCGATCCCGCCTGTTTCGAAGCGCGATGTGTTCCAGATGTCGATACCCGTGGTGCCGACGTCGAAAGTCGATTGCGACCCCGCCGGCAGGACAGTGGGAAGACCCGTTACGGGATCAAACCGTTTTTGCGGAACGAGGCTGGTCAAGTCGAGATTGGTCTTGTTGTAGGAGGTGTTGATGTGGAGATCGAGCCAGCTCTTGTCCTCATCCGTGATGTTGTAACGGGCGGTGAAAGTGTTCGACTTCAGGTCGACATCGTTGACCGGCACGCCGCCGCTGGTTTCGTCCCAGCTGTCGCTTGAGCCGACCCAGCCCAGCTTCAACTCGCTGTTCTCCGTCGGCCGTATGCTGGTCTTGAGCAGGCCGCTCAGGACGTCGAAGCCGGTGCCGTTGACGGTGTCGCCGTCGCCATCCTTGTAGTTGCCGTAGTTGCGGTAGACGATGTTGCCGAGCGCGTCCCAGTTCTCGTTGAAACGGTAGGCGCCGGTGGCACTGGTGGTCCAGCCCTTGCCGTTGCTCTCATAGCGTCCGGTTACCGAAGCGCCCCATGTTTCCTCCGGCTTGAGGAAGTCCGCGGCGTCCTTGGTGTCGAAGAAGACGACGCCGCCGATGGCGCCCGAACCATAGGTGTTGGCGACCGGACCGCGGATCACATCGACGGATTTGACGAGCTCGGGGTCGATGTAAAAGGTCGACTGGGTGCCATGGTCTGAACGCTGGAAATCCTGGCGCGCGCCGTCCACAATGACCGCGACGCGGCCGAAATCCTGCAGGCCGCGAATGTTGATGCTGGTGCTGACGCGCCTGGCGTCGGCCTGTGTCGCGACGCCGGGCACACCCAACAGCATCTCGTTCGGCGTCGTCGCCATGCGGCGGGCGAGTTGTTCCTGGTCGACATGGCTGGCCGAGGCCAGTGATTCGATAGCCGTTTCGCCGGTACGGCTGATAACCAAAATCTTGTCGAGCAGCGTCGCGCCCGCGGGGGCGGCTTTTTCCTGGTCAGCCTGCTTCGACTTATCCGTCGGCTCGCCCGCCGGCTGCGTTGCCTGTTGGGCATGCACCGGTGGCGCGGACAAGGCGATCGCCGCCACGCTCGCCAATAAAGCCGCGACACCGCTTGCCGTCGACCGGCCGCGCAATTCCCAGTTCAAAAACCCCATGCCCCAACTCCAGATTCCAGGTTTCATGCTGGCTGGCCCGGGGCTTGCTGGCATTTTTCATCGCGTCCGGCGTCTTAAATGTTGACTCGTTTACTCCGGTATTGCACTGACTAATAAACATGATTATTCAAGTCAAGAAATGAATCGGCAATTTCGCAACGCCTAGCCAGATGCCCGGCACAGGAAAGGGATCGACCCAGATGAACACGCACAATCCCAACGATTTTCGCTATCGCGTCCGCCGTTCCGATGATGCCCCCGCGCGCTTTGATCGGATTCCGCTGGCGGTGCGAACGCTCTCCAGCAACACGCTGTTCCAGGGCGAGCACGAGATCGGCATCGAGCATCATGGCGCGCTCTACCGGCTGAAGATCACCCGGCAGGGCAAGCTCATTCTCAACAAGTAAGGCTAGAGCGGTTCACCGTTTCACGGAAACGCCGAACCACTCTATCTCTTTGTTTTAACGCAATTCCGGACGGAAAACCGTTTTCACACTTTTCCTGGAATTGCTCTAGGCAGCAGGGACGAGACATGGACCAGCGCGTAAAACCCGCCCCGCACGAAATCCGGCGGGCACGGACAGAAAACCCGAAAACGCGCGAGCGTGACCTGGCCGCCCAACTCGGCATTTCGGAAGCCGAGTTGGTCGCCGCGCATTGCGGCGACGGCGTCGTTCGCATCGAACCGCGCGTCAACGACCTCTTGACCGGTCTCGAGGCGGTCGGCGAGGTGATGGCGCTGACCCGCAACGAAAGCGCCGTGCACGAAAAGATCGGCGTCTATGACAAGGTCGTCACCGGCAACCACAATGCCATGGTGCTTGGCGAGAACATCGACCTGCGCATCTTCCCGAAGGTCTGGGCGCATGGCTTTGCCGTGGAGAAGCGCGAGGGCGACGAGATCCGCCGCAGCCTGCAGTTCTTCGATGCGGCGGGCGAGGCGGTGCACAAGGTTCATCTGCGTCCGGCCTCCAGCCTCTACGCCTACCAGAAGCTGGTCGCCTCGCTGGAATCGCCCAACCAGGAACCGACGGTCGATATTGCAGGGCCAATCTCCGACGATCGGAGTGAGGCCGGGACAACCAGCGCCAACCCTAACGATCTGCGCGACCGCTGGAGTCGGCTGACCGACGTGCACCAGTTCTTCGGCATGCTGAAAACGCTCAAGCTCAGCCGCCGTCAGGCGGTGCGCATGGTCGGAACGGACTATGCCTGGCTGCTCGACAATGACGCGGTCCGCGCCATGTTTCATCACGCCGCCGAAGGCGAGATGCCGATCATGTGCTTCGTCGGCAACCGCGGCTGCATCCAGATCCATTCCGGACCGGTCAAGGCGATCAAGCCGATGGGACCGTGGATCAACGTCCTCGACGAGACCTTCCACCTGCATCTGCGCACCGACCACATCCATGAAGTCTGGGCGGTGCGCAAGCCGACCACGGATGGCCATGTCACCTCGCTCGAGGTCTATGCCGCCGACGGCGAGATGATCATCCAGTTCTTCGGCAAGCGCCATGAAGGCGAGAGCGAGCGCGACGATTGGCGGTTCCTGGCCGAGAACCTGCCGCGTATTCCAAGCCCGACGGCAGCGTGAGGAACAGTGTGATGCGGCTTTTCCCGACCCTGCCGGCCATCCGCCGATCGATGTTTGCCCCGATCATCGGCCTTTTTCTTGCCGCGCTGCAGCCGGCTGGCGCCGCCGAGGGCGTCTCGGTCTTCTCCGATCCGTCGAAGATCGCCGCCATAGGCGGTTCGATCACCGAAATCGTCTTTGCGCTTGGCGAGGAGAAACACCTGGTGGCGCGCGATTCCACCAGCAATTATCCGAAAGCGGCGCTTGCCTTGCCCGATGTCGGCTATATGCGCGCGCTGTCGCCGGAAGGCGTGCTGTCGGTCAATCCGACCGGCATCCTGGCGCTGCACGGCAGCGGCCCCAAGGAAGCCGTCGATGTGTTGAAGAAAACCAGCATCCCCTTCATCGAAGTGCCCGAACATTATAGCCACGAGGGCATCCTCGAGAAGGTCCGCATCGTCGGCAAGGCGCTTGGCGTCGATGCCAAGGCCGAGGTGCTGGCCAAGGAACTCGATGCCAAGCTGACGGCCGCCGAAAAACAGACGGCCTCGATCAAGGAGCGCAAGCGCATCCTGTTCGTGCTGTCGATACAGGGCGGCAAGATCCTGGCCGCCGGCGCCGAGACCGCGGCCGACGGCATGGTCAAGCTGGCGGGCGGGGTCAACGCCGTCGACGGTTTCTCCGGCTACAAGCAGATGTCCGACGAGGCGATCATCACCGCCAGGCCTGACGTGATCCTGATGATGAGCAATGCCGGGCCGCCGGTGTCGGAAGACGAATTGTTCGGCACCCCGTCGATCGCCTCGACGCCGGCCGGAAGCGCGCGCAAGCTGATCCGCATCGATGGCGGCTATCTGCTCGGCTTCGGGCCGCGCACCGCCGATGCCATTCACGACCTCGCCGTCTCGCTCTATGGCGCTGAAGTCACGGACTGAGCGGGCATATCATGGTAGATCAATCGATCGCCGGCCCGGTGACGGTGATGGCGAATGTATCCGAAGGTGACCGCTCAGGCCGCGCCCGCATCATCATCCTGCTCTTGTGCTTCGGGCTCGCGGCCGCCATATCTTTGTCGCTAACGTCAGGGGCATCGGATGCTTCGGCTGTCAGCGTCCTCAAGGACTGGCTGCTTGGGGCCATTCCGAGCGATGCGGCGCTGAGCACCCGTGACAGCCTGATCATCTACGATATCCGTTTGCCACGCATCATCCTCGGCATGCTGGTCGGGGCGGCGCTCGCGGTCTCGGGCGCCGTCATGCAGGGGCTGTTCCGCAATCCGCTGGCCGACCCCGGCCTGATCGGCGTTTCCGCCGGCTCCAGCCTCGGCGCCGTGGCCATCATCGTGCTTGGCACCACGGTGCTGGCGCCGTTGACCACCTTGCTCGGCACGCTTGCGCTGCCGCTGGCGGCCTTCTTCGGTGGCCTTGCCTCGACCCTGGTGCTTTATCAGGTCGCGACGCGACGTGGCCAGACCTCGGTCGCCACCATGCTGCTCGCCGGCATCGCGCTGGCAGCCCTTGCCATGGCGCTGACCGGTATTCTCATCTTCATGGCCGATGATCGCCAGCTGCGCGACCTGACGTTCTGGTCACTCGGATCGCTTGGCGGCGCGACATGGGCGAAGATCGGTTCCGTCGGACCGATCATCATACTGGCGCTGGCGGCGATGCCTTTCCTGGCGCGCGGCCTCAACGCGCTGGCGCTGGGCGAGGCGACCGCCGGCCATCTCGGCTTACCGGTGCAGCGGCTGAAATACACAGCGATCATCGGCGTGTCGGCTGCGGTCGGTGCCTCCGTCGCGGCCAGCGGCGGCATCGGCTTCGTCGGCATCGTCGTGCCGCATCTGCTGCGCCTGCTGATCGGTCCGGACAACCGCTATCTCTTGCCGGCGTCGGCGCTGCTTGGCGCCTCGCTGCTGCTGTTGGCCGATGCCGTTGCGCGCACCATTGTGGCGCCAGCCGAATTGCCGATCGGCATCGTCACCGCGATCGCGGGCGCGCCGTTCTTCCTGTGGATCCTGCTGCGCAAGCGCGGCGTGATCGATCTGTGAGACGTGAGTTCGGCGAGACCTGGGACCTGTGAGGCTTTGATGATCGAGGCAAGGGATGTTTCCGTTGATATCGCCGGCAAGCGCATAATCCGTGGTGTCGATTTCGACACGCGGCCTGGCGAAATAGCGGCGATCGTCGGCCCCAACGGTTCGGGCAAGACGACCTTCCTGAAGGCGTTGTCGGGCGAACTCGCCTATACCGGGCACGTCGCCCTCAACGGCCGAAATCTTTCGTCGATGAAGCCGGCCGAGAGTGCGGTGCAGCGTGCGGTGCTGCCGCAGGCGACGACGCTGTCCTTCCCGTTCACGGTGCGCGAGGTGGTCAAGCTCGGCCTCGTCGGCGGGCGCTCGGGTGCCTTGCCGGGCGAGGATGCGCGGCTGCCGGAGCGGGCGCTGGCGCGTGTCGACCTCGACGGTTTTGGCGGGCGTTTCTATCAGGCGCTTTCGGGCGGCGAGCAGCAGCGCGTCCAGCTGGCGCGCGTGCTGTGCCAGGTCTGGGCGCCGGTGCTCGACGGCAAGCCGCGCTATCTCTTTCTCGACGAGCCGGTTTCCAGCCTCGACATCAAGCATCAGCTGATCATCATGGACATCGCCCGCGACTTCGCCAGAAGGGGCGGCGGCGTGGTCGCCATTCTGCACGACCTCAATCTGACGGCCATGTATGCCGACCGGATCTTCGTCATGCATCGTGGTCGGCTCGCGGCCACCGGTTCGCCACACGATGTGCTGAGTGATGATCTGATCGAAAAAGTATTCGATTGCCGGCTCAGGGTCGGCGTGCTGCCTGCCGGCAATATGCCGTTCGTGTTGCCGCAATCCGCGGTCTATTGATATTCAGGTGAGGCTGGCCTTCGAATGGCGGTTTCCTGCGCATTTCTGTGGTGACGCGCTAATTGTCGAAGTCAGCGCTGCCTCTCATTGCCCTGCCGGGCATTTCTCCCCGTTGGACGGGAGAAAGAAGCTCACGCGGCCGGGGCGCGGCGCTCCAGCATGTCGATGCCGAGCAGGTTGCGCACATTCGGCCTTGCCGCCACCATGTCGGCGATGGTGTAGCGGGCGAGCACGGCGAAGAAGGCGTTGAGGGCCTCGCGCAGCGCTGAATTCAGCGCGCAGCTGTCGACCAGCGGGCATTCGGCGGCATCGTTCTCAAAGCATTCGGCCATGGCGAAGCTTTCCTCGGTCACGCGCACGACGTCGAAGAGGCTGATCGCCTCGGCGGCGCGGCCAAGCCGGACGCCGCCATTCCTGCCGCGCACCGTCTCGACCAGTCCGTTCTCGACCAGCGGCTGCAGGATCTTGAACAGGAACAGTTCCGACACCGAATAGGCGGTCGCGATTTCGGGAATGCGGCTCAACCGGTCATTGTTGGCGGCGCAATACATCAGGATGCGCATGGCATAATTGGTCTGGCGTGTAAGCCGCATTTCGTCCTCACTAGGCGCCGGCGCGGTTCAACCACGCCTGATTCCTGAACTTCGCCGCCGCGGTTCTGATCCCGGAGTTTCGGATTCGCCGCGCTGGCCTTGACCCGAATATGGCCTATACCTTGGAACAATTCCAGACTAGCCGGGCATCATAGATGAATATTCTCGTCAACTTTATGTGCGCAGCCCGACAAAACGAGGGGAAAACCGGCAGCTACGGGCATTCCGGCTGATGAAACCCTAGATAGGGCCGAGATCGACAAGAGGTCGACCAGAGATCGACAAGAGGTCGACCAGAGATCGACAAGAGGTCGACCAGAGATCGACAAGAGGTCGACCAGAGATCGACAAGAGGTCGACCAGAGATCGACGAGGAGCAGTTCATCCATGTCCCAATCGGCTTCGTCCCTGGCGCCTGTCCGTTTCGATACTGATGCGACCGCCAAGCTCTCGGCGTTGCGTCGCACCAAATTCATCGCCACGGCCGCGCTGGCGCTTTGCGTGCTGGTGTTCGCCTTGGCCAAGTCGTTCGAGAGCTCCCATCCATGGCTGGGGTTTGTCGCAGCCTTCGCCGAGGCGGCGACCATTGGCGGCCTTGCCGACTGGTACGCGGTGGTGGCGCTGTTCAGGCGGCCGCTTGGATTGCCGATCCCGCACACCGCCATCATCCCGGAAAACCAGAACCGCATCGCCGACAATCTCGGCCGCTTCATCGAGGCCAATTTCCTGGCGCCGGAACCGGTGCGGGAAAAGCTTGCCGAGGTCGATTTTGCGGCACTCGTCGCTGACTGGCTGACCAATGCCGAACGCGCCGCCGGCCTGTCGCGCTTCGTCGTGCGGCTGGTGCCGCAGACACTTGCCGCCGTCGAGCAATCCGGTCTGCGCGGCTTCGTCACCAGCCGCATGCTCGAGCAGATCGAAAAAGTGCCGCTGGCGCCGCTGGCGGCGGAACTGCTGTCGGCACTGACCGACGACCGCCGTCATCAAAAGCTGTTCGACGAGTTCATCAAGGTGGTCGGGCGCTTCCTCAACGACGAACAGGCCCTGGCGACGATGCGCGAGAAGATCCGCGAGGAGCTGCCGTCGCTGTTCAACCTGTTCCGCGCCGACGCCTATCTCCTGAAGAAGATCGTCGCCTCGGCGGGCTCCTTGCTTGACGAGGTGCGGGCCGATCCCGACCACCCGATGCGCGCCGAGTTCGATCGTTTCGCGCAAGGCTTCGTCGAACGGCTGCGGACGTCCAAGCAATATGCAAAGCGTGCCGAGAAGATGAAGCACGATTTCCTCGCCCGACCCGAAGTCAGGGCGCTGGCCGGTGACATGTGGGAGAGCCTCAGCCTGTTCATCGAGCAAGATGCCAAGGCGCCGAATTCAGTGATCCGCGCTCATCTCGCCAACATGTTCGTCGAGGTCGGCCGCCATCTCGCCGGCGATGCGCAGATCCGGGCCGATATGAACCAGGGGTTCGTCGTGGCGCTGGCCTCCTTCGTCGAAAGCCAGAAGAGCGGCGTGTCGAAATTCATCGCCGATCAGGTCAAGCGCTGGGACCTGGCGCAATTGACGCGGCTGATCGAGATCAACATTGGTCGGGACCTGCAATATATCCGCTTCAATGGCATGATCATCGGCGGGCTGGCGGGTATCGTGCTCTATACGATCGAGCTGCTGCTCCCGGTCAATTGATGCGCATCGATCGTCGGGCCCGTCTTCGAAATGGACAGGCTGCAGCCGAGTGCTATGCTCCCTGCGAGGGCACCCGCATCCGCGGCAAAGGGGAGAAGACAGCATGGCCAAGTTACCGCAATCCGATTCCTTCATGGATATGTTCGGCAGGTTCGGCCGCGACCTGAAGGTGCCCAATGTCGATGTCGAGGCGATCCTTGCCCATCACCGCAAGAACCTCGAAGCCTTGGAGAAATCGGCGCGAGCCGGCGCCGATGGCGCGACCTCGCTGTTGTCGAGGCAGCGCGAAATGCTGCAGGACACGCTGCGCGAAATTGCCGACATGGCGCAGAGCTACCGGGCGCCGGGCAACCCGCAGGACCTGATGGCCAAGCAGACCGAGTTCGCCAGGAAATCCTTCGAAGCCGCGCTCAAGAATGCCGGTGAAATGGCTGAACTGGCTCGCAAATCCGGAACCGAATCGATCGAAATCCTGCGCGCGCGCATCAAGGAGGCGATGGAGGAAATCCGCGCCGGCTACGGGCAGAAATAGGCTTCCGCGGCCTGTCGTTTCGTCTTCGGCGGGACATGCCGGTTTGCAATTTCGCGACCCTGCGCAGAGTTGCATCCGCGCCACGTTATAGGCGTCGGCGCCGCTGGAAGGTCCGAAAATCCGAATTCGGCCTGCCATTGCGCGGCAAGGCATGGCACGGTTCAGCCGGAATTCGACGGAACCGATTCACAAGGGGTGAATTGACAGGAGCCATCCGTTCGTGGTCCGGAGGCACGGCAAGCGATCGGGAAAGCAGGAATGAACGAAGTACGGCCTAAAACGCCGCCGACCTATGAGCAGCTGAGAACGATGTCCGGGCAGGAACTCGGCGTCTCGGAATGGACCACGGTCGATCAGGACCGTATCAACCAGTTCGCCGAATGCACCGGCGACCACCAATGGATCCATGTCGACCCTGAGCGCGCGCGGCGGCAAAGCCCGTTCCGCACCACGATCGCGCATGGCTATCTGACATTGTCGATCATCGGCGCGTTGGCGCTCGGCATGGGCATAGTGCCGGAAAACACCCAGGCCGCCTTCAATTATGGCTTCGACAAGGTGCGTTTCCTGGCGCCGGTCAGGGTCGGCGCCCGCATCAGGCTGCGCACCGTCCTGCTTTCCATGGAAGACAGGGGGCCCGGCCAGTATCTGATGAAGGCAGCCAACACCGTCGAGATCGAAGGCGAGGAAAAGCCGGCGCTGACGGCGGAAACGCTGGTCATGCTCTACGAACGCCGCAAACGGGCAGGGGCCTGAGCGTTCGCCCAAGCCCGCCGCTGGTTCCCATACCGCTGCCCCAAATTGACGTTGCAGGCATCCGCCTGCGCGCCGTTCAGTAGCAGCCCGGAATCGGCCCGGCAACCTTAGGCAGTACCGGCGAACGTCCAAATGGATCAGGCAATCCCGGGCTGGATACGGCCAGCAAAGCGCAGCAAGAACAGCGCGAGCAGCAGTGCCGCCAGCGCCAGGACCGTTGCCGTCTCAAAGGTGATCTGCATGCCTCGGGCGGCCGCGCCGGCGCTCAGAACATCCTGTCCTGTTCCTTGGCGAGCGCCGTTGGATGCAACCGCGAAGATGGCGCCCATCAGGGAAGCGCCGGTGACGAGGCCGAGATTGCGCGACAAATTGAGCAGGCCTGAAATGACGCCGCGCTCGCCGGCGCCGACACCGCTCATGACGGCCGCATTGTTGGACGTCTGGAACAGGGCGTAGCCGAAGCAGGTGACAGTGATGGGAACGACATAGCTGGCAATGCCGAGTTTCGTCATGGCGAGCGACAGCAGGAAGGTGCCCGTGGCGAGGCTGGTGAGCCCGGCGATCATCATCCGGTGGGCTCCGAAGCGATCGGAGAGCCGTCCGGCCAGCAGTGCCGACAGGGTCGAGACAAGCGGCCCGGTCGAAAGCACCACGCCGACCATTGCCGCATCGAGTCCCAATCCACGCGACAAATAGAACGGAGCGACCACCAGGGTCGCCATCATCACCGTGGCGACGATGAGGCTCATAACCAGGCTGGCGCTGAGCCGCGGATCCCTGAAGCTGGCGAGTTGGACTAGGGGGTTCTTCACCCGCTTCTGGGCGATGGCGAATAGACCGATGCCGAGAGCGGTGGCGGCCAGCAGGCCGATGTTGAGTGCACCGAAATGGCCCCGGCCAAGCGTCATGGCCAATGCATAGGCGGCCAGCGTCAGCGCCAACAGGACAGTGCCCATCGCGTCGAACTTGCCATGAGCGGCCTGCGCGTTCTTGTTGCCGGCTGGCAAGGCACGCCAGGCGAGGGCGAAGGTCAGGAGGCCCAGCGGGACATTGACCAGGAAAATCGCGCGCCATCCGAGGCCGGCGATCAGCAGGCCGCCGAGCGACGGACCGAGCGTCGTGCCGATCGCCGACATGGCGCCCAGCAGGCCCATGGCGCTACCGGTCCGTTCCTTGCTCACCGTCTCGGCGACAAAGGCCAGCGTCAGCGCCATCATCAGCGCCGCGCCAAGCCCCTGCACGGTCCGTGCGACGATCAGCAGCCAAAGCGTCGGCGCCAGGCCGCAGAGCACCGATGCCGACGTGAACACAGCGATGCCGCCAAGCAGCAGCGGCCGGCGCCCGAACATGTCGGCCAGCCGCCCGGCGCTGACGATCAACGTGGTGATAGCGAGGAGATAGGCCAGAACCACCCATTGCACGGCCTGGAACGACGCCCCGAACGTCTGCATCAGCGAGGGCAGCCCGACGCTGGCAATGCTGGTTCCGAGCGACGACAACAGCGTGGCGAGCGACAGGCTTGCCAGCGCCCAGCCGACCGATTGCTTCTGTTGCGAGGCTGATATCAGCCCTTCCCGATCTTGTGCGGCGACTGCCATGCGATCTCCTTTCCGTTCGCTCCGAAAGCGGAGCCGATGGAGATCTAATCTTGCGGATGATATGGCGGAAGGCGCAGCATTTGCATCATATCAGTGCATGAAACGCCACATCATGCTAAGATCCGCCAATGACGACGCCCGATCTCAACCTGCTCTTTGCTCTCGACGTGCTGCTGGCGGAAGGCAGCGTGGCCCGCGCGGCACGCCGTCTGCGTCTCAGCCCCTCGGCGATGAGCCGGACATTGACGCGGCTGCGCGACGCAACGGGCGATCCTTTGCTGGTCCGTGCCGGCCGCGGCCTGGTGGCGACGCCGCGCGCGGAGGAATTGCGCCGCCAAATCGGCCCTGTCGTCCAGGAGGCGGAGGCGCTGCTGCGCCCTGCCGAATTGCTTGATCTCTCAACCCTGGACAGGGTCTTCACGCTGCGCACCAATGAAGGCTTCGTCGAGGAGTTCGGGCCTCGCCTGGTCGCCCGCATCGAGGCCGAAGCGCCGGGGGTGCGGCTGCGTTTCGCGCCGAAGTCCAACAAGGATGTGATGTCGCTGCGCGACGCGGCGATCGACCTGGAAATCGGGGTTGCCGGCGAAACCGGGCCCGAAGTGCGCATCCAGGCGCTGTTTCGCGACCGCTTCATCGGCGCTGTCCGATCAGGCCATCCCTTGAGCGAAGGCACGGTGACGCCCGAGCGCTATGCGGCGGGCCGGCACATCAGTGTTTCGCGGCGCGGCCGCGAGAAAGGACCGATCGACGAGGCGCTGGGCGCGCTCGGGCTGCAGCGGACGGTCGTCTGCATGGTCTCGGGTTTCTCGGCCGCGCTCGCCATGGCGCGCGCCTCGGAGCTTATCGCCAGCGTGCCCGAGCGGCACACGGCCGGCGCGCGCGCCGGCATGCACAGTTTTCGGCTGCCGGTCACGACGCTGGAAGTCACCATTTCGATGCTCTGGCATCCGCGCCTCGATGCCGATCCGGCGCAACGCTGGTTGCGCGACTGCGTGCGGGAGGTCTGTGCGGGGCGCTGAGATCAGCGCGCCATCGCCGCCTCGAGCACCTTGAAAATCCTCTGGTCTTCGCACTGCGCGACGTTGAAGCGCAGGAAATGGCTGGCCGTCTGCGACAGGCTGAACGCATTGCCGGGCGCCAGCACGACATTGTCGGCAAGTGCCCGGCGGGCGACTTCGGCCGCGTCAACGCCATCGGGGAGCCTGCACCACAGGAACAGGCCGGCCGGCTGGTCGATCCAGGGCGTGATGCCGATCGCCTTCAGCCGGGCGCCGGTCTCGGCCATGGCGCGCGCCAGCCTGGCGCGCAGCAGATCCATATGCTTGCGGTAACTGCCGTCCTTCAGCAGGGTCAGCACCAATTCGGCGGCCAGGCGTCCGCCGCCGAAAGTGGTAGCGATCTTGAGGTCGGTCAGGCCCTCGATCCAGTCGCGGGGCGCGGCGATGAAACCGCAGCGCACCGACGCCGACAGCGTCTTGGAGAAGCTGCCGATGTGGACGACGCGGTTCAGGCCATCGAATGCCGCCAGCCTCGGGGCAGGGGCATGTTCGAAATCGGCGAAGATGTCGTCCTCGACAATGGTGAGGTCCGACTGGTCGGCGAGCTTCAGCAAACGGTGTGCCGTAACCGGCGACAGGATCGCGCCGGTCGGGTTGTGGATGGCGGAGTTGGTGATGTAGAGGCGCGGCCGGTGCTCGGCGAGCGCCTGCGCGAACAGTTCGATATCGGGCCCCGAGGGCGTGTAGCGAACGCTGACGACCTTGGCGCGGTGGGCGCGCAGCAGCGCGTGGAAATTGAAATAGCAGGGGTCGTCGACCAGCACGGTGTCGCCAGGCTCGATCAGGAACCGGCATAGGAGGTCGATGGCCTGCGTGCCCGATTCGGTCAGCATGATCTGTTCAGGCGAGACTTCGATGCCATGCCCGGCCATGCGCCGCGCCAAGAGTTGCCGCAGCGGCGGCAGCCCAAGCGGCGTGCCGTAGTCGGCAAGCGCGACATCATCGGCGCGCGCTGCCGTGCGGAGTGCGCGCCGCAGCCCGGCCTGCGGCATCCAGGAGGCCGGCAGCCAGCCGCAGCCGGGTTTCAACACCTCGTCGCCGGCGTCTAGCGACTGGCGCGAGACCCAGAGCGGATCGACGGCACGGTCGAGCCGGGGACCGATCTCGGCCAGGGACAACGGTGCCAGCGAGCCGGCGGCGTAGAAGCCCGAGCCCGGCCGGGAGCGGATCGTGCCTTCGGCGGCGAGCCGCTCATAGGCCTCGACCACGGTGGATTTGGACACCTGCATGGATTGGGCGAAGGCGCGGATCGACGGCAGCCGTGCTCCCGGCGTCAGGCTGCGCGCGGCGATCCGCTGGCGAATGGCCGCCATGACGCTTTCGACCAGAGTGGCGGCGCCCAGGGTTCGCGCGCCATCAGTTTCCAAGGCGAGCTCAGTCATCTGTACTGCTCAATATACCATTACAGTTTCGTAGAATTGTACCGCATTGTCTCTGGCCGCGCCACGGGCATCTGCCCGATAGAGGGCGAAAGCAATGGAGCCTGCAATGGACAAGACCGCGAGCGGCTGGGTGAACGGATTTGTCGGCGTGCTGATCTTCAGCGGCTCGCTGCCGGCGACGCGTGTGGCGGTGATGGATTTCGACCCGACCTTCGTGACATCAGCGCGGGCCGCGATTGCCGGACTGCTTGGCCTGGCGATGCTGCTGCTCTTTCGTGAGAAACGTCCGATGCGCGGCGACCTGGTGTCGCTGGTGATCGTGGCGGTGGGCGTGGTCGTCGGCTTTCCCTTGCTGACGGCATTGGCGCTCAAGCACATCACCTCGGCCCATTCGATCATCTTCATCGGCCTGCTGCCGCTGGCGACCGCGATCTTCGGCGTGCTGCGCGGCGGCGATCGCCCTCGTCCGGCATTCTGGCTGTTTTCGTGCATCGGCAGCGCGCTGGTCGCCGGTTTCGCGCTGGCGCAGGGCGTGACCGCCTCGCCGGTCGGTGATGGCCTGATGCTCGCCGCCGTCGTCGTCTGCGGCCTGGGCTATGCCGAGGGCGCCGCGCTGTCGCGCAGGCTTGGCGGCTGGCAAGTGATCTGCTGGGCGCTGACGCTGTCGCTGCCGATCATGCTGGTGCTGACTTTCGCGACCCTGCCGCCATCCTTTGCCGGCATCGGCTCCAACGCCTGGATCGGGCTCGCCTATGTCTCCCTGTTCAGCATGCTGATCGGCTTCGTCTTCTGGTATCGCGGCCTGGCGCAAGGCGGCATTGCGGCGGTGGGCCAGTTACAGCTGCTGCAGCCCTTCTTTGGCCTGGCGCTCGCGGCAACCCTCCTGCACGAGCAGGTCAGCCCGCTGATGGTGGTCGTCACGCTCGGCGTGGTGGCATGTGTGTTCGGGGCGAAGAAGTTCGCGCGGTAGTTCGGGAAGCGCCCCCCCCCCGCCTAGAAC